>DAIRVF010000055.1:0-6847 GCA_036802965.1 Zestosphaera sp. | reverse complement strand
AGCGGGTATAGCTAGCGCGAAACACTATAGTGTTGAGGGGTTTTCCGCTTCCATAAGCGCGTATTTCCTGCTCGGATGTGTGCTAACCTTTATGTACTCGCCCTTAATGCTTACAAAGCTGTTTAACTTTAAGAGGGTTCTCGGACTATCTCTAGTTACTTTCGCCACGTCCTTGATTGCGGAACTAATTCTTTACAGACTTTCTGGCCTGAGGGGGTTAGGTCTTGTAGTTACTTCAGGTTTCGTGCTGATGATACTATCTGCTTTCACGACATTGATTTACGCTTTAGCAGTTTCCCTCACAATACCCGTGTTGACCCTTGCTGTAGTTAATAAAGTCTTCTTCGAACAAAGCCTGAGTTACGCACAATTAGTTAGCGCCTTAATAATTGAGTTTATTTCCGTGGTCTTAGGGATTTTACTTATACGATACATTGATAACAAGGGTAAACAGTTAAGCGGTGTCTCACCCGTAGCGGCTTTGAGAGCTTTCCTCAACACGTGGTTTACAGGTGAACCTGAGAGTCTTGAGGCGCTTTTTAATCACATAGGTTCTCAGAAAAGCGTTGAAGTTAATTGCTTGATTATTAAGCGTAAAGTAAAACCGAACATAATGATGGTATTCCCTAGAATTCATTTCGGCCCATTTAATAACATAGGCTCTTCTAGGTTCATACACTACGTAGATAATTTCTCGGAACCTGACTTCAAGGCGTTCACGTTTCATACCGCCGGATCACACGAGCACAACCTAGCTAACAATAAAGACGCTGAGAGAATTGCCCGTGAGGTAGTCGCTAAGGTGAGAAACTCCTTGAATGACTCTCTTGAGGAACACGTGTGCGAGCCGTACAGGATCAAGCTAAGTGATGGTTGGGAAGCCCTGACACTGCAGGGTAGAGATTTTATTGCGCCCTTCATAATTAATAAGTTGCTAGGTAATGATGACATACCTTATAGTGCGTGGGACTACCTAAGTAAGCACCCTAGAGCCCCTGCGAACGTCATGCTAGTTGACGCGCACTCGTGCAAGGGCGATAAAATTAAGGAACTCGAAGAACTTAAAAACCTTCTAGATAAGGTGGTTGAGGCTTACGGGTGTTCAGAACCAAGCAAGTTCCTAGTCGGGTATGGGGAAGCCACAGTCACCAAAGCCTGCGTGGGGTTATGTAGCTCGAGGATAAAGGCGTTGAGTATACGGGTAAGAGATAGAAGGTATGGGCTTGTCTACATCTACGGGAATAATGTAGATAAAAACTTCCGAGCTAAGCTAGATAACGTGATTAGAGAGAGAATGAACCTAACGGACTTTGAGGTGGTGACGCCGGACGACCACTCATGTGCAGCATCCTTAAAGGAATCACCGTATGAAGTAGTCAACGAGTGTGACGGGCTTGTCGAAGCGGTATTAGAATCTCTTAAGAAAGCTTCCGAGAATGAAGTCCCCGCATCCTACAAAATAGTAAACCTTGAGTTAAGTGATGTGAGGGTTGTCGGAGACAAGGTCTTCACGTTAATAGAGAGTCTTCACGTACTCGCTAAGAAGACAGAGGTAGGGATATTAATAATTTTAGCAGTCTTAAACACTCTACTGCCTTTATTATATGTACTCTTCACGTCATACTTTACTTGGTAGGAACTCAAAACATGTTTGAGGTTGGGTCGGAGTTAAGCCTCTAAAGCGATTATCTCCCTCCTCTTAACTACTTTGTCAGGATATATAATCACTCCCTTATCTGTTATCTCGAAAGGATGTCTCCTTAAGTCATGTTTGGTTCCACGCATCTTCCATATCAATATAGACCTTGTTAAAACCCCGTCTAGCTCATCAAGATCTAACCGTATTATGCCATCAGCAGCGTGCTCAACTCCCGGTCCCCCAAACCCCCTGTCGGTGACGCTTACTTGAGATACTAGGAAAGTCGTTACGCCGAGGCCTGAGAGAACCTTCTTCAACTGCATTAACACACTCCTAGCTATTGAGGGCTTAGTGAGGTATAGTGTTGAGACCGAGTCTATTACCGCTCTCTGAGCTTTCGTATCCTTCAGAGCTTGCCTTACTACGTCGATGAACTCCCCGATGTCGTCAACACTTTTAACCAAGTACTTCTCTCTCTTAGCTGCTTCACCTATCCCGCCGGTGAACGCGTCCACTATGGCGAAGAACCCCTCATCCTCATACTTTTTCACGTCCCAGCCAAACTCGCTCATCTCCCTCCTAATTTGAACAGGGTGTTCCTCCAGAGTCACCAAAACTCCAGGCTCCCCGTAAGTCAGCCCAAAATAAAGGAATTGCTGACTCAGTATGGTTTTCCCGGTACCCGGACCACCTGAAATCAAGACCACGTTCCTTTTAGGAATCCCACCGAAGAGTAGCTCGTCTAAGCCCGGAATACCGCTCTTAACCTTCTCAACCATGCGAGCCACCTAAGATTATCCTTACTTACTGCCTTAAATGGTTTTCATTAAGGGGTTCAGTCACTTTATCACGGGCCTCGCCCAATTCCCGAACTTCACCCAAGTTAGGCTTCCCAAGCCCCCTACGACATTACTTAACGCCATGGCAACCCACACACCGTAGGATTGCAGACCGGCCACGTAAGCAAGTAGGTATCCTAAACCTATCCTAAACCCCCACAACCTGATCATTCCTAGTACTGTAGGTACTGTTGTGTGGCCTGACCCCCTACCTACGGACATACCGACGAAGAATAAGGTAAAGAAGGGTAGGCTGAAGACGAAAGTCTCAAGAAATCTTAAAGCCTCGCTGAAAATCCCAGCATCGGAAGTGAATACTGAGATTAGCTGACTCCTCACAGAGAAAACTATTAAAGCACCTAGAGCTGTGAGCATGCTTATCGTTAGTGATGCTTTGTAGGCTATCTCGCGAGACCTACTCGTGTTGCCAGCACCCAAGTTCTGCCCGACCATTATAGCTACGGGCATGGTCAGACCCCACATAACCGCGTCAGCTATATCCATTACTATGAATCCTATAGCGAAAGCTGCCGCCACCACCACACCAAACGAATTCACCAACGCGTTTTGAAGCATGAAAGCCATGCTATTAGAAGCGTGAAACACGAAGACCGGACCCCCTATACGGATATTCCTCAATACCCATAACTTATCAATATTCCTCGTGGGGAATATCCTTAAGTCAGGAAACTTACGTTTAGTTAGGTAAATCAGCGCGGTCACGCCGCCAAGTCTCGACAGAACAGTAGCTAATGCCGCGCCGGCAGCCCCCATCCTGGGGAACGGAGGTATACCAAGTATTAGGAAGGGATCCCAAATAATATTCAGGAGAGCTGAAAAACCTCCCACCACGGCCGGGGTCCTAGTATCACCTACCGACTGAAGTATCGTAGAGTAAGTCACTGAGAGTCCTGAAAGCATTAAATCAACCGATATGATGCCTGAGTAACTCATTACATCATCGAATATCTCTGGCGGCGACCTAATCACGTAATAGAATAGAGGATACCTCAACGAGAAATATGTGAGACCGAAAACAAAGCTAGTTATCAGAGATACGGTAAAAAATTTGGAGGCAACATCACTGGCTTCCTCATACCTCCTAGCACCTATGTATTGTGAGAGGAGAGCCATGTTAGCTGTGGAGATAGCCATATTGAAGGCGTTGAAGAACATGAAGGGAGGCCACGCTTGCCTAGGCACGGCCATAGCAACATCACTATACCTACTTAACCAGAAAGCGTCAGCTACGTTGTAAGACACGTTGATAAGCTGAACCAACATTAACGGAAACCCTAACCATAGCAAGGTCTTGACTATAGGTCCGTTAACTATCTCACTCCTATATCTATCTATCGTAGTTACCGCAGATCGAGCCACTGAAGACACCCACCCTCGTGATACCCACTATATTCCTTAGAAATATAATTTATTTGTGCTTATAAGCTACCTTTTTCCCAGTAGGCGTTCATTTTCAGGTCTCCACCATCTAGATGTTTTAATAGTCTTAAAACGATGATTATTTGTGGTGGTTTAAGCATTGGTTAAAATCCTTCTCTTGAGGAGTAAGGAATTAGAAGAGTTGTTGAGTCCTGAGTCTCTAATACCTGAGATTGAGAACGCGTTCATCAGGTACTCCAAGAACGAGACCGTGACGCCGCCTAGGACTGTTATGTGGGTTGAGGGTAATTGGTGGGGAGTGATGCAGTCTTACGTACCGGGTTGCGGTGTTGGTGTGAAGACTGTCAGTCTAATACCTCAGAACCCTAGTAGGGGCCTACCGACTATCCAAGCTTTAGTGACTTTATTTGATGGGTTGAGTGGGTCCCCCCTCGCCGTCATGGAAGGCGGTGTTTTAACGGCTTTAAGAACGGGGGCCGCTAGCGCTGTCTCAGCTAAGTACTTAGCTCCTAAGGATGTGGGTCCTATAGGAATCATCGGTACGGGATATCAAGCAAGATATCAACTAAGGTTTGTGTCATCCGTTTATAAGACCGAAGACGT
Source organism: Zestosphaera sp. (assembly GCA_036802965.1). Taxonomy (GTDB): domain Archaea; phylum Thermoproteota; class Thermoprotei_A; order Sulfolobales; family NBVN01; genus Zestomicrobium. The sequence goes on along the minus strand of DAIRVF010000055.1, from coordinate 2,365 downwards.
CGTGATCTACGATGTAAGACCTGATCAAATGAAGTCATTTAGAGCTTGGGCAGAGGGCGCGGGCTTCAAAGTTTTTGAAGCTGCCTCAAGCGAGGACCTGGTTAAGAAATGTAAGGTAGTAATAGAAGCTTCAACCACTAAGGAACCCGTGATCCTAGGTAAATGGCTAAGTAAGGACCAGCACGTAATAAGTATAGGCGCACACGCAAGAGATTACAGAGCTCTAGACGATGAAGCAATAATTAAGTTTGGTAAGATAGTAGTTGATTCCAGGAAAGCAGTGCTTGAGGAGACAGGCGATATAAGGATCCCGCTCGAGAAAGGCTTGATTAAACAGGAAGATATCGCTGAGTTAGGGGAGGTTGCTGCCGGACTCAGGAAAGTTAGGGAAGGTAACGAATTAACGCTCTTTAAGAGTGTGGGTCTAGCCATACAGGACGCTGCCGCCGCAGCACTTGCTTACAGACTCGCTAAGAGTAGAGGGCTAGGTATTGAGGTAGAGCTTTAAGCTAGGTTTTTGATGAAATCCCGGCTGAAATCCTCCACACTCTACGGAGGGGAAGTCAACTACTTCATTAACTCCTCTAATACTTTGCGTAAGCGGTATAATCTCTCTACAAACTCGTCAGGTAGTTTAGGGAGTCCTCCCTTATCACGTATCCCTTTATACGCTTCCAGAAACTCTGTAAGTATTCCTGCAGATTTCGTAGCGTGAGGCAATGTCTCCCTAACGAAGCACTCAAGACCCATACTAGTTATCTCATACTGTAATCTCCTAGAACCACTACTACTCTTCCTGATAAGGCCTTCGTCAACCATCTCGTTTAACGTTCTGTATAAGGTTCCGATCGAAGGTTTCCACACGGATTGCGTTACGTATATTATCCTCTTATAAATACCGTAGCCGTGAAGCTGCGGATTGGTAGCTAGGACCGCTAAAATCAGATGTCTGAGTACCTGCGTTCTCCTCCTCCTAACCAAGTCACATCCTCTCTACATTAGATAATTCACGGAGCTAATATTTATCTATTGTTTTCAAGAGTTAAGGAGGTCACATTCAATAATTTTCTAGGGGAGGTCGGGTAAGCTTCAATTATTCTGACGTGTTGACTCCTAGGTATTAAGTTCATTAATTTCTTAGATAGCTTTATGCTCGTGTATATCGTGTGAGCTTTCTTGAATGCAAGACCTGATAAAACTAGGTAATTTACTAGTTGAGCGTTCTCGTAAGGCGCTTCAATAAATTTAACTAATCCCTCCCTGCTTAAGGTTTCGTAGGGTAATCTCGTTCTCTTAAATCTCTTTATAAGTCTCCTCCTATACTGGTATTTGTCTTTGAATTTTGCGGGACAGTAGTGTACGTTTATTGTGAGGCCCTCCTCCAACACCCAGTTCATGATCCGTAAAGCCACTTCCCTAGAACCCTGAACCGTAAGCCCGTCAGTATTCACTCTTAAACCCCTGCTCAAGATTCCGGCATAGTTAGACTCGCTAACCTCCATCTCATTTAAATTTATGAATTGAACGCCGAGTCTATAACCCTCTTCAACGAGCTCCCTCATCTTGCTGAAATTAGGTAGTACCGGGTTCTCTATGCCTGTATCAAAACCGTAGTTTAGTGCGGTCTTCAGAGCATTCCATGAGTAAGGCCCTGTCACGTGTATTCTCAGTTCGTCAAGCCCCACGTTACTTAACTTATCTAGGTGCTCTACCCTAAGGTTTCTTCCTGTGGTATACATATGTACGTGAAAACCCTCACCAAAAACCTCCTTCAGGTTCTTCACGACCTCGACCACGTCCTCTATGGCGAGGAGAGGATCCCCACCAGTTATGCCCACGCCCCTAGACCCGGAAGCTAAAACCTCCAAAACAACGTCTTTCACATCTCTTACAGGGACTTCGTTAATGTATGAGGCTCTCTTCCCCCTCCTGAGCTCTGATATAGGGCAGTAGAAACATCCCTCACCACATATTCCTGTAGCAAAGAAAACACTTTTTAAGCCCTTAATACATAAGTTACATCCTTCCGGCAACCTACCTATCCAGCAACCTAAATCATCGCATTTATCGGTGTCTAGTAAGTGACCCATTAACTAACCCTTACGTCCAGCTTAAATAACTAGGAAAACCCCGTCCGCTAGCTTCACGGCATTAGATGTGTCAGCAGGGACTCCGACGACTACGGACTTAATCTTATGCAGGTCTTTGATGTCGTGAGCTATCGCTTTATACTCTTCTGAGAGGTAGAGTGTTCCGTCTAGCGGTTCAGCGAACGATATATTCCGTTCCTTCTTATACTTCCATATAGCTTAGTTAGCTATTATTAAGTACTCTATCAACTTCTCGTCACCGCCTAAGTCTCTCA
>DAIRVF010000054.1:0-6940 GCA_036802965.1 Zestosphaera sp. | reverse complement strand
GTAAGCCATTCTATGTAGTATGAACCACCGAGAGGGTCTACAGTGTCGATAACTCCTGACTCGTAGAGCAGTACCTGCTGCACCCTAACAGAAAGCTTAACAGACTCTTCGGTAGGTAACGATAATGCCTCATCGTATGAGTTAACGTGTAGAGATTGCGTACCCCCCAGAACCGCTGCCAGCGCCTGCAACGTAGTCCTAATCAAGTTAACCAGCGGTTGCTGAGCCGTGAGCAACACGCCGGCTGTCTGCGTGTGGAATCTGAGCATCATTGACCTAGGGTCTTTAGCGTTGAATCTATCCCTCATGATCTTAGCCCACATCCTCCTAGCAGCTCTAAACTTCGCTATCTGCTCGAATAAGTTGGTTCTAGCTGCGAAGAAGAAGGACAGCTGCCCGGCGAACTCGTCTACGTTCATCCCTCTCTCAAGAACCCAATTAACGTACTCTATAGCGTCAGCTAGTGTGAAAGCTATCTCCATAGCCGGGGTCGCGCCAGCCTCCTCAAAATGATAACCCGAGATACTAATAGAGTTCCACTTAGGTATGTTCTTAGCAGCATAGATTATGAGGTCTGTCGCGTACCTCATGGAAGGTCTCGGCGGGTATATGTAGTTATTCCTAGCTATATACTCCTTCAGTATGTCATTCTGGACAGTCCCCCTCAGCAAAGACTTACTTATGCCTCTAGACTCGGCGACGGCAACGTACATCGATAATATCTCGATAGCTGTGGCGTTTATGGTCATGGAGGTAGAGATCTTATCCATGGGGATATCCTGAAACACTAGAGCCATCTCGTTAACTGACGGCATAGAAACACCGACCTTACCGACCTCATACCAAGCCAGCTTGTCGTCAGGATCTAGACCTAACTGTGTTGGGAGGTCGAAAGCCATGCTAAGCCCTGTCTGGCCGATACTCAAGAGGTACTTGTAGCGAGAGTTTGTGTCTTCAGCGGATCCAAACCCAGCGTACTGCCTTATAGTCCAGGCACGACCCCTGTACATAGTCGGATATACTCCCCTAGTGAAGGGGTAGGCGCCCGGGAACCCTAACTTACTTAAGTAATCCCACCCAGCACCCTCCGTGTCTAGAGGGGTGTACAAACCCTTAATCTCTAGTCCTTCCTCAGAAAGGAAACGAGACTTCGCCTCAGGAGCTTTCTTAATCGTTGGCTGGAGAACCTCATTAACCCACTCACTAAACTTTTCTCTAAGCTTCTCTAAATCAGTCATTCATGTCCCACCCTCTCAACCAACTCAAGCAAAACCCCGCCAGTCGACTTCGGGTGAACGAAATTTATTTTCCTAGAACCCCCCGAAACCATCCTCGCTTTATCATAGACCAGCACGGCACCCCTGTTCTTAAGAACCTCAGTAGACTTATCGACATCATCAACTCTTATCGCTATGTGGTGTATCCCCTCACCCCTCTTCTCAACGAACTTACTTATAGCTGAGTCTTGAGTGGTTCCTTGAAGTAACTCTATGTACGTCTCACCCACCTTAAACATAGCTACCCTAACGTTTTCCTCAGGCACCTCCTCAATACCCTCTAGTTCAAGCCCTAACACGTCCTTATAGAACTTCACGGCCTCTTCCAAGTTCTTGACTGCAATACCTATATGATCTATCCTCACGTACTACCCACCTCACACGCCTTTTCAAAAACCTCGGTTACCTTCTTAAGCGGCGTTCCTGGAGTAAGGACCTCGAAAACCCCTAACTTCTTCAGTTCCCCCACGTCTTCAGGAGGTATTATCCCTCCGACTATGACCGGTATGTTAACTCCTCGCTCTCTCAACAACTTAAGTAAGTCATTAACGAGTTCTAGGTGTGAGCCAGAAAGTATGGAGACACCTATCGCGGCAACGTCCTCCTCCACAGCCGCTTCAGCCACGTCTTCAGGAGTTTTATGCACGCCTAGGTACACTACCTCAAACCCAGCATCCCTCAAAGCTCTAGCAATGACTTTAGCGCCGCGGTCATGCCCGTCTAAACCGAGTTTAGAGACCAGAACCTTCCTCCTAACACTCTTAGTTTGGGTTACGGCTTCAGACACTGATAAGGTCACGTGATCCCCCATATAATTAGCGACATAATCCTAATAAGAGTTAACACTCAAGTTGTGGAAACCTGTCAAAACAGTACGTTAGAGGTCTTTGCTCATCATACAACATATGAAGAAACCCTCAGTGAGGTGTTTATGTGGGTGTAGACGCATAAAGTGGCTGTGATGCTCGTAGGACTCATAACCTTCTGAAGCCCATTGAATAGGCCTGTAAAACCTGACCTTCTCGGAAACCGTGTTAGCTACCTCCTCACCCTCCTCCGGCATCAGAGAACAGGTCGAGTAGACCACTATCTCACCTAATGTCACGGACCTACTAATCAGTTCTTTCTGCACGGCAGAATAATACCTTACTTTAGACTCTGTTAAGGTTATTTTAAGACCGGGATCTTTAGACACAGCACCACTATTACTACACGGTGCGTCTAGGAGAACCTTATCGAAAACCCTCCTTAAATGTATATTCCTCGAGTCGTTAACGACTACGTAGACCTTGCTTAAGTCAACTCCAAGCTTCTCTAATAGTTGACGCCCCATCAACGACCTCTTATAGCTTATGTCTACGGCAACGACCCTTGCTTTATTATCTGACAACATCATTATTAAGGAGGTCTTCATCCCCGGCGCGAAAGCCATGTCTAGAACGACATCCCCTGGTTGAGGGTTCAGCGCTTCCACGACCGCAACCGACGCTTTATCTTGTAGTATTAGCTCATAGTTTTTCACGGTGCTGAGGAGTCTGACCGGCTTTGGACTCTTGATTATCTGAAGTAGGTAAGGGTAGTTAGAGTCAACAACGTAATCAACGCCCTCACGACTCAAAGACCTCAAAACCTTTTCTTCAGAAGCTTTCAGGGTGTTGATCCTAGCCCATAAAACCCTCTTACTAAGAGATGTGAGGAGTTCACGCACCTCACTACCAACCAGACTAGAGAGTTTCTCGTAAAACCAGCGACTAACACCGTACCTACACCATTCGGGAAGACCTTCCTCGCTCACACCCCCCTCAACCCACGCTCTAGCATAACTGCTATAGCTCTTACCAACCCCTAAGAAACACTTCACTTTAATGTAGTCAGAAATAAAATCCCTTGCCGCGTTGTATAGGGCCTCCCTCTCAAACAAGCTCAGCTTACAGACACCCTTACAAGCCCTCTTAAACGCTATGTCAACAGAGACCCTGTAGTTAACGACGTTGTAAAGAACTCTTGAAAGAATTTTAACTACTAAACGCTTACTAAGACCCTGTAGACTGTCACGTTCCATGATCGGAATCCCTGACCACTCCCTACTAAAGTATTAACAGGATCATTATGAATTCGTCACAACCCGCTTAAGAAGCAACTAAGTCGTGAGAGAATTTCTCAGTTCGTCGCGAGATCCTCATCCCTCAGTCTGGAGCGGCTACATCATCAAATTAAATCATGACTACAAACCTTATTAACTTAAGCTCCCTCAAACAGATTACGTGGTCTCAGCATATCTCTTAGCTTTTTTGTAAGTGCCGGTAGTCCTTTCCGGGAACACCTGAGTTAAGAGTTCCTTCCTCTCTAAGTACGCTAAAGCAAGCAACACGCTCCACCTATAGTGATCCCTGACCCTGATCACCGCCTTCGAAGTTTTTTCGTTAAAGTATAGGACTCTCGGAGACGCTTCCGAGTATCCTCTCTTCCCGTATAACTCTATGAAGGCCTCGTCAATGCGTTTCTGTAACTCACTAACGCCGATATTACTTGAGCTAATCAACCTCACAACTAAATACCTGTTCTTGAACTTCCTACGCTTCTCAATACTCTTAACGACGTGCCTCAAAACTCTCGAATTCAGGGTGCCTAGCACGTACCTGATCTCACGCCGGAACATAATTGATCGAAGCAAAGCGATCACAGCAAGGATTAAAGCTACTGAAGCTACTACTAGGTAAACAGCCTCAAGCAACCCTGTCAAAACCAGCACCTCTGAGAATGAATACGGGATTCGTAGTGAGTGCCGAGAGCGCCTTAACCTCGGAAAGACCTAACTCTAGTAAGAGAGCGTAATATATGATCGGGTGGTGTACCTCATTTAAGTTACGTGCCCCACTACCTAAAGCTATGGTAATCCGGTTCCTCTCGTAAAAACTTAGTAGTATGCGAAGACCTGAAAGATCCCTCCCAGAAGATATTAGATCTAGAATTTCCGACGCGTTAATTATCACCGGCATTCCCACGTTAACTAACTTCACGTAACTCTTCTTAAACTTGCTATCAGTCAGTAACCTGCCCCCCACCTCCACAGCGTTTAAGACTTTCAGTACCCGGTTACTTAACTTCAGTTCATCAGGCGTTCTAGCTGAAAGCACCTTAAGTGACTTACCCTTAATTGCTTGAGGAACTCCCGTATAGCTCACGGTAGTGCACGGAATTAGCTTAACATCACTTAACGTTGTGAAATCAGGTATGTCTCGCAGGACTATGGCGGAGTACGCGTAATTACTAGCTTTCTTAACTAATTGATTAAGTAGTGAGGGAGGGGTCTTATTACTGACGTCTACGTACTTAAACCGCATTCCTCAAACACCTTAATCACGTAATCACTTAAATCTCTCAGACTCTTAACCCCAACTATCGTCGCTGATACCCTGATCACGTCATCCCCGTCCATCAACATAATACTCCCTAGGAAAGCGTCTTGCTTGCTAAGTCGTAAGTATATTAAGGAGTTTTTAGGGCCTACACGTCTATGCAACGTGGCGACGAAGATAGATCTATCTGTTGAATTCAGGGAGCATAAGAGGTGTTTGAACGCGTACTCACTATCCTCCTTGTCTCTTAACCTTGCGGTGATCAGAGTTATCGGGTTCCCGTAATGCCCCTGCACCACCTGCTCCTCAATTAAAGCCTTCTCCCTCAGCCGTGTTGGTAAAACGTTCAGGACTGCGTGCTTCACCTTACTCAAGTCTTCAGTACTGTGTGAGAAAACACTTAGAACTAAGTTACTTACAACGTATTTCTTGCTCATGATTACTTCTCAAGACCTAACTCCTTAGCTTTATCTTGCGGTAATATTAGTCTCGCGCCTCTTGATGCCTCATGCCTCTTTCTCAACTCCCTCTCTCTCGCTTTCTTCTTCCACTTCCAGTGATGAGTTCCTCTAACCCCTCTATTCCCTAGAAGACCCCTCATCCTCCTCCCGGCCATGGTCTTGCCCCTGAAAACCCTGCCTCTCTGGGAGGGGGACGTCACCCAGTTTATGTCAGGGTCTGACTTTATCGACGGGTGGTTGGGGTCTACTAATATCACCTCAAAATACTCGTAGATCCCGTCGTCACCAACCCAGTAAGAACCGAGGACCTCTAAGTTACGGAATTTCCTAGCAGCCTTTTCCTCAGCAATTAATTGCTGAGGCTTCTCCGGAGCGTAACCGTAGACACCCATCCTCTTAGGTCTACGCCCCGAGTTAGGTCTAGGCTTACTTAAACCACCCTTCTTAACCTTAACTCTCGCCACGACAAAACCTTGCTTGGCTTCATAACCTATCGCTCTAGCTCTGTCAAGTCTAGTTGGTTTATCAACCCTGACTACCGTGGGGGCTCTTCTCCACTCTATGTATCGCTCCCTCATCAATTCCTTCATAGCGGCAGAGTCGAGATTCTTCCACGCTTCCGCTATGTAGCTATACACCGATTTCGCCATCCTACTCCTCACTTCCTTCAGATAATGTTTCAAGGGTTTAAAAGACCTTAAACGAGGAGAACACGCGCTATCTAGTCGAGACCACCTTGACTACGTCGTTATTCTGCAACTCGTAAGTACCCCCAACTCTCTTGTTTTCCCTAGCTAGTATGGCGTAGAGGAATCCCTTACCTAGGTCTGTGTGAATCAGGTAAGCAAGTTCCTGTGCGGTAGTACCCTTCCTAACTAAGTACGCGTCGGGGAGAACGTTACCGCTACTATCGGTGAACCTATGCTGGTCCTCGACAGGGTAGACCACGATATAGTTTAAGACTTCGAAGACCGCGGCATTCAACGCTTGCTGAACACCGGTCCCACCAAACCTCCTCATGAAGTCCCTTATCTTATCTAGAATTACCTTCTGCTTCGGGTTCAGCTTACTCTCATCAATTATCGTGAAGTCTTGGTCTCCGGGGAGGTACTTGATCAACCCCGCCTTAGAGGCTTTCCTCAGAGCTAACTCGTAAACCGAGCTAGCGGGTATGAAGACCTTGTTCCTCAAAGCCTTAACCACGCGATCGATGTTGTTCAGGGCCTCAGGCAAGTCTGCTTTATTGCCTACTACGATCGTAGGCTTCGCGACCTCACGTAATTTAATTACGAAGTTCCTCAACTCCTCCTCCCTCCACGAGCTAGGCTTAGTCAACTCAAGATTACTTAATTTCAGGGCTGCCACAACGTGTTCACGCCTTATCGAAAGCCCCGAGACCCTCTTAGTTAACGCATCCACTACCTGATCCCAGGACAGGTTATCGAGACCTCTAGCAAACCTGACCCAGTCCCTACTTATTATCCCGTAAAACCACTCGTTAACCTCGTTTTCAATGCTTAACACCTCTTCCACTGGGTCGTAGGTGCCGGGAGGGACAGGTCTTCCCTCCTCATCAGTAGACCCGGAAATATCCACTACATGGATTAAGACGTCAGCCTGTCTTAAGTCGTCCATGAACTTATTCCCTAAACCCCTACCCTTATGCGAATCCTTTATGAGTCCGGCAACGTCCATTAATTTCACTGGTATCATTCTCACACCGTTTAAGCAGATAGAGTTTCTGGCATCACATTTAGGTAGTCCTAGCTCCGTGTGAACACACCTGGTTCTTACGTAAGCAATCCCCACGTTAGGTTCTATAGTAACGAAAGGTCTGTTCTCA
>DAIRVF010000053.1:0-7194 GCA_036802965.1 Zestosphaera sp. | reverse complement strand
GTAGATGAGAGGGTAAGGTATTGCGGCAGGACATACCCGCACATACACGGGATGGAGGGGTTCTTCATATGCTTAATGGAGCTAAAGTAAGGTGCAGGAAGACAGCACTGCAGGAAATCGTTGGTAGCCTGCCACCACACATCAGCGAGTACTTAAAGAGGAAATACGCTGAAGCAACCATACTCTCCTGTGAGGGCAGATTCACGGAGATCTTCATATTAAGTGAGGAACTAACCAAGGTAGTGGATAAGATAATCGCTCAAGGACTTACCCCTTACTCAGCAGGCCTCTACCTAGGCAGGCTAAGGAAGGGTAAGCCGAGCTTCATACCGTCGATCAACATACTCCAGGAAATATATCAGGAAACCGGGGAGGTAGTCAACGCGTTGGTGGTGGCTGAGGAAGGCCTCAAACCCTTCTTGTACGGGGGAGACGTGCTGAGGAAGTCCGTGGTGAGTTGTCACCAACCACTAAAGAAAGGGGATGTGGTAGCTGTTTTAGGGACTGACATGAGGGTTTACGGGCTGGGGATCTCTAAGATAGATGGGTGTAAGGAGCTAGAGAGTAGGGAGGATCTAGACGAGGTAGCTTCAAACCTCTTCGACGTCGGGTGGTATATAAGGGGTGAGGCGAGGAAGGAAAGAAAATACAAAGCTTAAGTTTTCTTGAGGAACCGTAAGTATTGGTGAGGCACTCATAACGCCCAGAGAGTATGAGGTCAAGGTGAGGGTTGAGGACCTGGAGAGCGTGGAGAGGAAGCTCCTGAGTAGTGGGTGGAGACTGGAAGACGTGGTTGTGGAGGAGGACCGCTACGTAGACCTAACCCACTGCGCAGGCAGCCCCGCACGCCAGATAACCCTGCGCGTGAGGTTGAGGAAGAGCCTAACTAAAAATACGTCCACGTCGGAACTGACCTTCAAGGGCGCTCTAATAGAGGAGGGGGTTAAGGCACGTGAGGAGATCACGACCAAGCTGGAAGATCCCGAGAAAGTAACTGAGATATTGTTGCTCTCAGGCTTCCCGATAATAACTGTGAGGAAGAAGAGAAGAATATACTCAACCACAGAAAGCAAAGCGAGGGTATACCTAGACGAGGTAGAGGGGCTGGGGAACTATGTCGAGATCGAGGTAATGAATCCTGAGTCAAGAGAGGAATACATGAAGACGTTGAACCAAGTCAAGGAAGAGTTAGGGTTGGGTAAGGAGGAAAACATAGTTAAGTCATACCTGGAACTCAAGATGGAGGGGCGTGGTACGTGAGGCCGTTAATAGCGATCTTAACAGACTACGGACTAAGAGACCACTACGTAGGGCACTTGAAGGCAGTTATAAAGCTTGTTTGCCCTGAAGCAGAGGTGATAGACATAACCCACGACATACCTAAATACAACGTGGCGCTAGCCTCACACATCATCAAAATAAGCAAGAGGTACCTGCCGAAGAAGACCGTGATTCTCGCAGTGGTAGACCCCGGTGTCGGTGGTCCTAGACGGAACGTAGTAATCGAGACGCGTGATCGGGTGTACGTAGGTCCTGACAACGGCTTACTAACCCCGGCAGCCTCGGACGAGGACCCGAGAGCGTACGAGATAGACGTTGATAAGGTGAGGATCGGCAGAATCTCGCACACGTTCCACGGGAGAGACATATACGCCCCTACAGCAGCTTTAATAGCTTGCGGAGTGAGCCCTGAGTCTCTGGGGCATCCACTACCCTTCGATGTATTGGTTAAGCCACCCGTAGAGTTTGGTCGGGGGAAGATAATTAAGGAAGGACTTAAAACCAGCGTAGTACACGTCGACGACTTCGGGAACATAATCACGTCCTTAAGTAAGGAAGCTTTGGAGGAAGGACTTAAGATAAGGGTTGGGGATAAAGTGGCCCTCACCACAGATCTTAAAACCTGGTATGAGGCTAGGTATGTCGAGAGCTTCTCGCACGTCGGTGTGGGAGAGCTAGCTGTTTATGAAGGGAGTTACGAGCTAATAGAAGTGGCTTTATACATGGGCAGGGCGGCGGACCTGATAAAAGGAGCGGAGATAGTGTTGAGTGTGGTCAGTCGTTCCTCGAGGGAGGACTGCTCACAGTTCTCCACGCCTCCAACACGATGAACTCCTCTCACAGCGCTTGAATATTAAGAGCTTGGTTGATTCGTTAATAGGGTGAGAGCTGGTGGTGTGGGACTCCGTAGTGAGGGCCGTGTTCCCAGGTAGGTTCCAGCCAATCCACTTAGGACATCTTAAGGTTATTGAGTGGGTTATGACGAAAGTAGATGAACTCATAATAGCTATCGGGACGGCTCAGGAATCGCACACGGTTGTCAATCCTTTCACGGCCGGGGAGAGGGTCTTGATGATTAAGGAAGCCTTAAAAGAATACTCGGTAGACCTCACTAGAGTCTACATAATCCCAGTACCCGACATACTGATGAACTCTGTCTGGCCTCAGTACCTCCAGATGTACGTGCCTAAGTTCCGTTACGGCGTGGCCAGAAACCCGCTAGTCTTAAGACTCTTCAAGGACTCAGGATACGACGTCTTAATACCCCCGCCCTTCGAGAGAGGCAGGTATTCCTCCACAACGATAAGGAAGTTGATGTTGCTGGGTGATGAGAGCTGGAAGGAGCTAGTACCGAGTTCTGTAGCTAAGGTGATAGAAGAGATAAGAGGAGTTGAGAGACTCAGAGAGGTCACAGGGATGGATAAATGATATTGATTGACGGCTCCTACGGCGAAGGCGGTGGGCAAATACTCAGACTCTCCTTAGCTCTATCATGCATAACCGGGAACGACGTCAAAATATTCAACATAAGAGCTAAGAGAGACAACCCCGGTTTACGCCCGCAACACCTCACCTCAATCAAGATAGCTGAGGAAATATGTAGGGCTCAGACAGAGGGTGTGAGGATAGGATCTACGGAGATAGTTTTCAGGCCTTCAACGATAAACCCCAAGGACGCTGAATTCGATGTGGGGACGGCTGGTTCAGTCACCTTAATAATGCAGACGATACTGCCGGTACTCGCTTTCAGCGAGAGGAGGGTTGAGTTGGCGTTGAAGGGGGGTACTGACGTCCCGTGGTCGCCGCCGATAGATTACGTGAGGTACGTTATGTTACCATACTTGTCTAAAGTGGGGTATCACGTGGAAGTAAGCTTGCTCAGGAGGGGCCACTACCCGAGGGGCGGGGGCTTAATCAAGTTAAGAACCCTGAACACCCCTAAGGGCTTCAACCCAATCAACGTGTTGGGGAGGGGTGAGGTAAGGGTTGTTAAAGGCGTCTCACACTGCGTTAAGTTACCTAAAGACGTCGCGGTCAGGCAAGCGGAGAGTGCGAAGACGTACCTTAAATCGAGGGATCTTAACGCGCCTGTCGAAATATCGTTAGAGTTTTACGAACCGAGTAAGGACCCGCATTTAGGACCTGGGTCGGGCATAGTGCTCTGGGCTGAAACCGAGAGCTCGGTCCTCGGGGGAGACTCTCTAGGAGCTATGGGGAAGAGGGCGGAGATAGTTGGCGTGGAAGCCGCTGAGAAACTACTGCATGACCTCAACACCGGCACAGCCCTCGATAGGCACATGTCAGACAACATACTGATATATCTAGCACTCAGTGAAGGGACCTCTACAATCACGGGGGCTGAGTACAGCATGCACGCGCACACTGCACTCTGGGTTCTGAAGCAATTCCTGAAGATAGAGTACGAGATTTCCGGGGAACTCGGCAAGCCCTTCAAGCTAAGGGTACGACCGGGGAGCGGCACGTGAAAACTGAGTTCATAAAACGCTGACCACGCCGCTGGCGTGTTCACACACGTTTAGTTGTCCGCGGTTAGTTTTGTGCTTAAATAATAGTGTTCAGATTTATCTTGGTGTGTAGGAATGCCTTTCAAAGCAGGGGATATGTTGCTGGTTGATTACGCAATATTCGTTAAGGAAACTGGAGAGCTGGTAGACACGACTCTTGAGTCCCTAGCTAGGCAACACAAGAAGTATGAGGAGAGCAGGGTCTACGGACCTGAATTAGTGATTGTTGGTGAGGGCAGGTTCATAAAAGGGTTTGAGGAGGCTGTCGCAGGGGTTGAGGAACTTAATAAGAAGTACGAGGTAGAGATACAGCCTGATAAAGCGTACGGCGAGAGAGACCCGGGGAAGGTTAAGGTCTTCCCAGCAAGACTATTCCTAAAGAATAACATAACACCGGACGTAGGCAAGGAAGTAACCATCAATAACGCTGTGGGGAGGATAATAGCGGTGACCGGCGGTAGAGTGACTGTAGACTTCAACCACCCGTTAGCTGGTAAAACACTTAAGGCGGAGTTCACGGTAGTCAAGAAACTCGAGGACGTTGAGGAGAAGGTGAGGTACTTAGTTAAGAGGAGGATCAAGACCCTCGACGTAAGTGCCCTCAAGACCTCCTTGAAGGATGATGGGAAGATCGTTGAGATAGAGCTACCTAAAGACTACAGACTCAGCGAGAACATACAGATAACGAAGTACTTAATTTCGAGAGACATACTGAAGTGGCTGGGAGTTAACGAGGTAGTCTTCTTAGAGAGATATGAGAGCGCAGAGTTCGGAGGCGGTGAGGCGGGTGAGTCAAGAGAAGAGACAGCCTGAAGTAAACATAGGTGTTGTTGGTCACGTAGATCACGGCAAGACAACACTGGTTCAAGCCTTAACCGGGATATGGACAGGCAGACATTCCGAAGAGCTTAAGAAAGCCATGACCATAAAGCTCGGATACGCTGACGGCGACATCTACGAGTGTCCGGGGGCGGAGCCAAGCCGCAGGTACGTGCCGCAACCAACGTGTGATGGTAGCATCTACAGGAGGAGTGTTTCATACGTTGACGCGCCAGGCCATGAGGTCTTGATGGCTACCATGTTATCGGGCGCTGCATTGATTGACGGGGCGTTACTAGTTGTAGCGGCTAACGAGCCCTGCCCGCAACCGCAAACCAGGGAGCATTTCGCTGCTCTCAACATAATAGGGGTTAAGAACATAATAGTTGTTCAGAATAAGGTTGACGTAGTGTCTCCGGAGAAAGCCTTAGAGAATTACAAGGCTATCAGGGAATTCCTGAGGGGTACGTCGGCCGAGAATGCCCCGGTAATACCTGTCAGCGCTTTACACAAGATAAACGTGGACGTGCTAACCACAGCTATCGAGAAGTTAATACCTACGCCGGAGAGGGACCTCAGCTCACCGCCTTTAATGTTCGTTGCCAGATCCTTCGACGTTAACAAGCCGGGTACCCCACCCTCTGATTTAAGAGGTGGGGTAATCGGTGGTGCGTTGTTGAGAGGGGTTATCAGGGTTGGTGACGAGATAGAGATAAAGCCCGGGATCAAGATACGTAGGGGCGGGAAGGAATACTACGAGCCGTTAACTACGGAGGTAGTGAGTATTAAGTTTGGGGATAGATCTTTCAGTGAGGCTAGGCCAGGGGGTTTGGTAGCTCTCGGCACGAGGCTAGACCCCTCACTAACTAAGGCAGACAGCCTCGTAGGTAACGTATGCGGTAGGGCTGGGACGGTGCCGGATCCAGTGACTCAGGTCTCGATAAGGTACTCGTTGCTGGAGAGGGTGCCTGGCACTAAAGAGCAGGTGAGGGTAGAGCCTCTCAAGCCTAAGGAAACAATCATGTTAACTGCCGGGGTTGCGGTAACTTTAGCTAGCGTGGACTCGATTAGCAAGGAGGTAGCTTCATTAACTCTTAGGAGACCTGTAGTAGCTTGGAAGGGGATGAGGGTCGCGATAAGTAAGCAAGTATTGGGTCGTTGGAGGCTTGTGGGCTGGGGCCACATAGACTAGGTTAAGGGTCTCACAATGAAGTTATGTAAGTTATTGCTTGACACCAGTGCCTTACTACTAGTTAGTGAGGGTGTGGACCTAGACATCAAGTTACGCGAGGATTTAGACTGTGATAGGGTGGAGCTATACACACTGGATGTCGTAGTGAGCGAGTTGAGGAACCTTGCCTCAAGCAAGAGCGTCAAGAAAGCGCCTCAAGCAAAACACGCATTAGAGTACGTTGCGAAGCACGTGGTGGTCGTGAAGACGGGGGTTGACGAGGGGTTAGGTGATAGAGTCTTGGTAAGTTACGCTTCAGCAAACCCAGACTACATAGTAGTGACTCTAGACAAGAAGCTCAGGAAGTTACTGAAGTTAATGGGTGTTAAAGTAGTTACTTGGTGGTCTAGTAGGTGCAGGTTTTCTATAGCTTAAATTTCTCTACTATGAATACGTATTCGGTGATCGAGGATGTTTAGATTAGTCACGATAGAAGACGTTGTCAGGATTCCTCCGGAGTTCTTCGGAGAAGATCTAGACTTAGTAGCGCTCAAGCAACTCAAGAAGAAATACGTTGGTAGGATAGACCCGGTCTTAGGCGTGATAATCTCCGTGTGGAGGGTGGTGACGGAGCCTGAGGGCAGAATACTACCCGGAGACGGAGCAACATACCATAAGGTAGTGGCTGACCTACTGACTTTCTACCCAGTTGTGCAGGAAGTTATTGAGGGAGAGGTTGTCGACGTTAAGAGAACGGGCATATTCGTTAACGTGGGCCCTGTAGACGCTTTCGCACACGTCAGTCAGCTAGCGGACGATAAACTAGTATACGATGAAGCAAGAGACTCGTTGATAGGGGAAGCCACGAAGATAGTTTTCGCTAAGGGTGACGTGGTTAGGGGTAGGGTCATCAATGTCTCAGTAGCTCACCCAGTACACATCAGGATAGGGCTCACGCTCAGGCAACCCGGCTTAGGTAAGGTGAGGTGATTAAGACGTCCACCTCGAAAAGCAAGAAACAGATATTCAAGGCCTGCACGAACTGCAAATACCTGGTAGGTAGGGACGTGACCAAGTGCCCTAACTGCGGTAACGAGTCCTTCACAGACGATTGGAAAGGCGTCATCCTAATAATAGACCCGGAGAAATCCTCCGTCAGCAAACACCTAAACATAAAGAAGGAAGGTAAGTACGCCTTACAGCTAGGGGTGTAACGAGTTTCAAAGTCTTGACCCCTTAATCCACGCTGAGTATTCGCCTTTCACTCCAGAACAACACCCACTTTTTGTTTCGGGGTTTGGGTGGATTCACGCGTTGTGGACGCGGACATAGCTTAAAATACCTAATATATGCTTTATTTAGTGGTGTGAGATCGTGAGTCAAGTACCTTTAAAGACT
>DAIRVF010000052.1:0-7210 GCA_036802965.1 Zestosphaera sp. | reverse complement strand
CGGTATCTCTATTTCTCTGTCGAATCTTCCGGGTCTTCTTAGTGCTGGGTCTACTGCTTCTATCCTGTTCGTTGCCCCGATAACTATGACGTCCCCCCTACCCTCGAGTCCGTCCATTAGTGTTAGTAGTTGTGCTACTACTCTTTTTTCTACTTCTCCTATTACTTCTTCTCTTTTTGGTGCTATTGAGTCTATTTCGTCTATGAATATTATTGCTGGAGCGTTCTTCCTAGCTTCCTCGAAAATCTCCCTCAACCTCTGCTCAGACTCACCATAATACTTACTCATAATCTCAGGACCATTAATAGCTATGAAGTAAGCGTCAGCCTCGGTTGCTACGGCCTTAGCGAGTAACGTCTTGCCGCAGCCGGGAGGGCCGTAGAGCAAGACACCCTTAGGAGGTTCGATACCTAGCTTCCTGAAGAGCTCGGGGTGCTTGAGAGGTAACTCTATCAATTCCCTAACCCTCTCCACCACCTCCTTCATTCCCCCCACGTCTTCGTAGGTGACGCGCATCATCCTAAGAGTCTGTGCAGGCTTATTAATCAGTACCAGCCTGGTTGACTCATCAATTATTACCGGGCCTGCAGGCCTGGTGGATATGACTTGCAGGAATATTACCGAGCCCAATAGCTGGAAAGGTACTAGATCTCCCTCAATGACAGCGTAATTAAGTAATCTCCTCTTAATCATCTTAAGCGTTGACTCACCGCCGCTTATCTGATTAGAAGAATCTGTTAGAGCTAGCTTAACAGAAGTTGCTGGCTTGACCTCAACACGCCTGATGATAACCCTATCACCTATGCTTACCCCTGCGTTCTTCCTTATGACCCCATCCATCCTCACCACGTCCTTCTCCTCATCCTCCGGTAGTGCCGGCCACGCGATAGCTACCGTGTTCCTCCTACCTATTATCTCTATAACGTCACCTTCCTCAGCACCGATAGAATCCAAGATTTTTGTGGGTACCCTGACCTTACCTCTGAATGCGTCGTTCTTACTTATTTCAGCGACCCTCACCATGACCTCCTTGCTCTTACTGTACATCATCCACCCTCATAACACTATACCTTACAGCGCTTATAATGTGTGCGAGCACCGTATTATGAGCCCGGTGTTTAAGTCTTGAGTGGCTCCTCAAACGTGTTCACGACCTTAGTATTAAAGCAAAAGTAATAATACGGTGTTTGATTCATAGAGCGTCTGTTCTGGTAACGAAGTCTACGTCAACGGAGGATACCCCACTTAACTCAGTGAGGCTCCTCTCTAGTTCGTCAGTACCTCCCTCAAAGTTCTCTGGCATCGCGATGTAGAGTCTTAGGGCGTAGAGTCCGAACGCCACATACTCCTTCTCATACCTCAAGATCTCGTAATACGATGGTAGCCTAGACTTAATATCGCTTATCAACTTATCAAGGTCTACCTCATCACTTTCAGGATTTACTCTCAGCGATACTATTACCTTGCCCAACCAACCTCACCTCATCACGGACCCTCAAACCAGCAGTTAGGGCATTTATACAGGTTTGAGAGCTCTCTACACTTACTACATCTCCAAATAACTACCACGCCGCAGTTAGGGCACACGAACTTAGTGGCTTTCTCGTTGGGGGATATTAGCTTGCCGCAACTACTACAAATAGGTGGTGTGGCAGCCTCCACTACCACAGGCCCCCTACTCCTAAACTCGCTTACTTGAGCCACGCGTATCACCTAGAAAGAAACATTAGTAAGCTTAAAAAGATTAAGGACTCAAATAATTCTCACGAAGTAATCTCATGAAGTTTTGTGCGTCGTCCCTCATGTAAACATTGTTGAACATGACGTAGACTTCTTTAACACTCCCTAAAACACCTATCAAGTTCTTGAGCCTCAGTAAGTCTCCCGCAGTGTACTTATACCTGTAATTTACTTCATGTGGCCCTATACCGTGTAATCTAAAGTAATAGCTATCAGTTCTCGTTTCCGGCGGGAACCATCTGAAGGGGTCTGTCACGTGCGTTACTACCTCATAATTTTCGAGGATTTTCCTTAGTTCCTCTGCGTGGTTATGCCAATCTCCTCTCAATTCTAAGCCTATCCTGAAATCTCTCGCGCATGTTATGTCTAGGAAGTTCTTGAGGTTCCTCAAGTTCTCCGGGCTGTAAGTAAATGAAGGTGGCATCTGAAGTATCACGTACGTAGCTCCCAAAGCTTTAGCAGATTTCCTCACTAACTCCCACGCGTCAAGATTCTCTTTAGTTGGTTTTAGGTAGCCGTAATTACTCTTTACCTCATCAGGCGGCTTGAACCTGGACTTACGCCATGTGGGGGAGTCGGGAGGGTGTGTTATGGCTTGCCAAGCCTTCATAGTGAAGATGAAGTTCTCAGGCGCTTCCTCACGCAACCTCCTCAGTTTCTCAGGGTTCGGCGGGTTATAGAAAGTGTCCTGTAGTTCCACGGCTTTGAATGTAGTGTAGTATTCTTTTCTTGAGGTGGGGAAACCGCAACAACCCACTATTACTTCAGTCACTGCTTTCACCCTTCCACGACCTTAACTGTGAAGCCCTTACTCGATAAAGCCTCAACTAGTTTTCCCCCCGCTGTTGAGTCAGCCACGCTTACGGAGACTAAGCATTTACTCGGGTTGGGGATGCAGTTAATTATCTTTAACTCACTCCCGCTCTCAACTATCAGGTTAACTAACTCACTCACTTTCTCAGGGTTCTCGAGCTGTACCTCGAGGTTCATTAAGTACTCGCCGGATGATGTTATGGGTCTTATTATCAGTTCTCTCCTCACCTGATCCACTATTAACTCAACTGAGGAAAATTCCTCAATACCTAACTCCCTCCTAATGTAGAGAGGTAACGTGATTCGGCCCTTCCCATCAACCCTGATAACTATGCGAAAAGAGTTTATGGTTAACCACCCCAAGTATTAATGAGGGTCGAGCACATTTAAAGATGCACGCACCCGCTACTTCGTGAATCAGTAATGCGTTATCACATCACTACTCAGTCCGTGGTCCGCTCCTCATCAAATACATAAATCGCTCTATTCCTTAAAACCTTAACTAAACTCAAGTACTTCTACCTTATACCACTGGGTCTTATCTTTAAGGATTGCTTCAAACCCTCTAGCGTCCCCCTCAACAGATATGTAATAGAAGTGATCAACTACCTCACTCTTGCTAAACTCAAGGATCCTATGTTTCTTCTCAAGCTCTTTAAGTAATTCCTTGACGAAGGACTCGTCACGCGCGGTAAGAAATATGTTAGTTTTCACGTACCCCTTCAAACCAGCCTTACTCAAAGCACCCACCCAACCTAATTCCACTAAAGCCGTAAATAAAGACTTTAACGTACTCACTGAGGGCCCCCGCCATTTCCGGCGCTTCTCATGCTTCTCATGGGTGTAGCATCGATCACCTGCTAGATTCGCCTAAACTAAACATCAAGAAATAATATTGTAGACAAAGAATCATGAGTTTTCACTTAATACAGTTCTTTAGGATTTGGAGGAATCGTTTAAAACTCTTTCCGCAGAATATATCATGGGGGGATAAACCCCTATGAGCAAGAAGGAAGAGAAGAAAGAGGAAAAGAAAGAGGAAAAGAAGAAAGCTAAGAAGTGTTGATTATTTTTAGGTATTTGAGATGATTTTAACGTGAAAAACACATTTTTCTTTAAAACCCTAAAACTTAAGGGGGTTCAGCCGAGTCTCTCTTTCAGGAGTTCCTTGATTTTCTCCGGGTCTCTGAGGATTTTATGAGGTTCTAGTTCCGGTACTTCCGGGATGTGGCCTTTCTTCCAAGTGCCTTTAATCATGGCGTCCAGTATTTTAGCGCTGAGAAGGGCTACCTCAGGATCGTTTAGGTTGTGATCAACTACTATTAGATCTATGTTTGGTTTGGAGAGGTCTAGATACTCTATTAGGGCTTTCAGTAGTTGGAGGTCTGCTACTGGGTCGTGCCATGGCTTGGAGGTCTTCTCGAACACTACCTCGCCGTTCTTGAACACCATTTTCTGGCAGTAGGCTCCTGGAGGGGCGGTCTTCGGTTTTGCGTTGGGGTCGTTATCTATTATGCTGAAGCCTCTGAGCGGGAAGATCACGGCTGTGGGGCCTATGGCCGCATTGAGTCTCTCAGCCATTAACTTACCTGTAGCGTAGAGTTCCTCGGCTGTTGCCCTGATTAGGGTGACTAACCCTCTACTGTGTTCGTAGACGCATCTCTCGCGGAATTTTTCCGGGACTGTCGCAGGCCCCCAGAAGTTTATCATGTCGAGAGCTCCTGGCAGGACTACCTGCGGTACTCCCTTAAGTCCTGCCGCGGTCAGCCTTAACTTACCTCCGAAGCTGGCGCTGAGAGCTCCTCCAGCAACCTCGTCCACGAGCTCGTGCGTGGTTAGGTCTAGAACTCCCGCAGCTAGCCCCGCCTCCACTAATCTCTCCATGGTGTACCCGCCTGTCCTCCCAAGGGCGTGGAACGGTATTACGTCGTAGCCTTCCTTAGTTAGGTAGTCTTTAGCTACTATGAGGTGTGGGGTTGTGTTACCGAATTGTGTGGAGAGTACTGTCGGGCGTTTCTCGACGGTGTAGGGGGTTGGTGAGGCTGCGGCGACCGCCGCGGCAGCCACTCTATTAAGTATCTCAGCTTCTATAGCGTTAACTCTCTCGCCACCGGCTAGGTCTGAGATAGACCAAACGGGCGTTATGTCTGCTCCGGCTATGATGGGGCCGGCCTCCGTTATGACCGTGGTTACGGCGAACTTAGGTAGGAACATAGGTAGTTCCCGCATTACTGAGACTACTAGGGAGAAGCCTGTGGATCCTCCGAGGCCTACGGCCCCGTCTAGCTCCTCCCTTGCTAGGAATTCCTTAAGTATCTTGATGGCTCCTCGAGCCATGACTTCCTGAGCTTTCGCTCTGTCGAGTTTGCTCACGTAGTCCATGGTGGTGTCTGCGGCTCTAGCAATCTCCTCGTTGCTTATGTCTGGCTTGCCTAGCTTAGGGGTGTATTTACGCATTGATAGGTCTACCAGTAATCCCCTACCGCCGTGTGCTTCCACCCTCTCCTTCAGGTAGTAGCCCTCACACTCTTTAGTGTCTAGGGTTACTAGGATTGCTATCGTGGGTTTCTTAACCATTTTACGAGACCCCTACGTTCTTATACGTACTGCTTTGAAGGCTCTTATCTGCTCCGCCACTGCTTTCTCTGTAGGCAACCTCTCGAATGTTGTGGCTCCGAAGAATCCGTGGACCCCCTTAACTCTCTCAGCTACGTATTTCCAGTCTTCAAGGTCTGCTACGGGCCCTCCGTGGATCAGGACTAGCACGTCAGGTTTCTGACTCCTCGCTAGCTCAGACCACTCCTGTGTTTTCTTAGTTGCTTCTTCTAGGGAGATCGTGGTTCTAGCTCCTACGGTGCCCTTAGCTGTTAAGCCGAAGTGTAGGACTAGGACGTCGGCACCGGCTTTCAGCATGTCGATGAGGTTTTCCTCGTCGAAGACGTACGGGGTTGTGAGCATGTCGAGTTCGTGAGCTATCTTAACCGCCTCAACCTCCTTGTCGTAACCCATCCCCGTCTCTTCCAGGTTCCTCCTGAATAGCGAGTTCTTATCTATGAGTCCCACTGTCGGGAAGTTCTGGATTCCTGAGAACCCCATCTCCTTAAGTTCTTGCAGGAACTTCCTCATCCTATACCCTTGGTAGAACGGGTGCGTGCCTGTCACCCCGGCTAGGACAGGCGTGTACTTAACTACGCTCAGCACCTCGGGAGCTAACTCTAGGAGGACTTGATGCGCGTCACCGTAGGGCATAAGGCCTGCCAGAGAACCGAAACCAGCCATCCTATACCTTCCCGAATTATATATTATGATTAAGTCAGCACCAGCTATCTCAGCTACCTTAGCTATTATGCCTACCCCGGCACCAACACCTATTATCGGCTCCCCCCTAGCTACCTTACTATGCATTTCTTCTAGAATCTTCTTTCTAGGGATATATTCGACCAAAATTACACCACGTGTTGATTGTGTTTTCGTGAAATATAAATTATTTGGTGGGGCGGTTGGTGTTTGCTTAGTATGTTTTCCTTGGCTTTCTTGGTTTGCGGGTTATTTTGTTAGGGTTCCTAACTTGGTGTTTTGGTTGATGGATTGTTTAGCGTGTTAAACAATAAAATCCCTCCTCTCGTGTTTCATGATGTGGTGTTGTTTGTGGGGGATGAGGGAGTATATTATGAGTTATATGGTGAGTACGTGTCGTTAAGGGAGTTCGGGGTAGCTACCTTGATCTCCACGATCTTAGCTCTAGCGTTCTACTTCGTGAGTCCATACATAGCTAACTTGATTGGTGTGCCGGCTACGGGCCTCTCCATCACTCTAGGTGCTGTAGGAGCTTCGGTTGGGTTCGCTATCAGCGTGTTCCTCACCAGGGTTAAGCGTGTTATTAGGGAGGTGTGATCTCATGGATCCCCTCACAATATTAATGATAATCCTGCTCTCAGCTCTCTCCACAATCCTCTACATATTCATAGGCATACTGCCCGGAACCGACGAGACAGCTACTATGGCTCCCATACTCCTCACCCTCCTACTCATGGGTGTTGACCCGCTACTCGCTCTAGTATGGTTTGCTGCTAGCATAGCCACTTTCAAGATGGCTGACAGCATCCCCGTAGCTCTGGCAGGGATTCCCGGCGGCGTCATGGCTGTTCCTCAAGTCCCCGACGCTCTCACGGCTAAGGAGGCTGGGTTGGCTGACACTATATTGAGGAAGGGGATCGCGGCGAGTGTTGTGGGTCAGTTCGTGGCATTAGTGACTACCTTAACGATCTCCTACTACTTAATGCCCTTAGGTGATTGGTTGAGGGCTACTGACGAGGTATTACCTAACGTTAAGGTTGCTAGGTGGTTCTGGATACTCTTAATCGGTTTACTCGTGTTAGCTCTCACGTCTAGGAATAAGGGTCTAGCACTACTCTCAATACCTGCATTCGCTCTAGGTATTCAGGGTCTCAGAGCTGTTTACGGGAAGCCTGTCTACATAAGCTTCTTCCTAGGGATAACGATAGGTCCCATGATGTTCGAGCTACTCTCAATGCTTCACGCAGAACTCAAGAAAACGTATGAGAGGAGAGGTCTTAAGGAGGTTAAGTTAGCCAGGATTGGTAAGATACCTCTAAACCCCCTCAAGATACTTACGAGGGAGGAGGTAGCTCAAAGC
>DAIRVF010000051.1:0-7335 GCA_036802965.1 Zestosphaera sp. | reverse complement strand
AGTAGACCCAGCACTAAGAAGACCCGGAAGATTCGACAGAGAAATAGAGATACCGATGCCTAACAAGCAGGGAAGACTTGAGATACTGCAGATACATACGAGGAACGTCCCGTTAGCGGAGGACGTAAACCTAGCTAAGCTCGCTGAAATAACCCACGGCTTCACGGGCGCTGACCTAGCAGCCCTAGTCAAAGAAGCGGCTCTGAACGCCATAAAAAGAGTTCTTAACGGCGTGAACATAGATGAAGACATACCATCGGAGATCTACAGCAACCTGGCCGTGAGCATGGACGACTTAATAAACGCGTTGAAAGCGGTTCATCCTAGCGGGCTCCGCGAGTTATACGTTGAAGTCCCTGAGGTGAGGTGGTCTGATATAGGCGGCTTAGAGGAAGTCAAGCAGGAATTAAGGGAAGCTGTTGAGTGGCCTCTTAAGAATCCGGCGTCTTACGAGAGGTTAGGCGTGGAACCGCCTAGGGGTATACTTCTTTATGGTCCTCCTGGTTGTGGTAAGACTTTGCTTGCTAAGGCAGTAGCTACTGAGTCTGGAGCAAACTTCATAGCAATTAAAGGACCTGAAATACTCAGCAAATGGGTAGGAGAATCAGAAAAAGCAATAAGAGAAATATTCAGAAAAGCAAGACAAGTAGCACCAGCAATAATATTCTTCGACGAAATAGACTCAATAGCGCCCCTCAGAGGGTTTTCAGGGGACTCATACGTCAGTGAGAGAGTGGTGAGTCAGCTACTAACTGAGATGGACTCCATCGAAAAGATAAAGAACGTTGTGGTGATAGCGGCTACTAACAGACCTGACTTAGTTGACCCGGCCCTCTTAAGACCTGGGAGATTAGATAAGCTCATATATGTCCCGTCACCGGACGTCAAGGCAAGACTAGAAATACTTAAAGTCCTCACTCGGAAGACACCCCTATCACCTGAGGTGAGTCTGGAAGAAATAGCTAGAAAGACTGAGGGATACTCCGGCGCCGACTTAACAGCGTTGGTGAGGGAGGCAGCCCTCAATGTTCTGCGCAGGAATCGCGAAGCTATTCAAGTAAGTATGGAAGACTTTGAGTACGCGTTACGTAAGATACCGCCGTCACTAACGCAGGAAATCATTAAGTTCTATGAAGTATGGTCCAGCAGGACTAAGCAGAGACTACCACACGCGCTCTCACACCCATACCAGATATAGGTAATGCTTATAAGCGTAGTTTACGGTAGTAATTTATGGGTGGGCATTATAGGTAGTTATATGACGGTTTCCACGAAGGTTAGGAGGGAAATCGTAGAGAAGGCTAGAAAGCTCGGGATTAACATCTCTGAGTTTCTACGAAGGAAGATTGAGGAAGAGGTTGAGAGGAGAGAGATTGAACTAATTACTCAGAAACTTAATGAATTGAAGGATTTTCTTGATGCAATAGATATTGAGAGGGTTGTGAAACATGTGAGAGAAGATAGGGAGATGGCTTAATGTCAAGACTCCTCTTCGACTCTTCATCACTAATCAAGGCGTTGAAGCAGGGTAGGGTCGACCTCTTAGCTAGGAACTACATACACTGGTTAACAATTTACGAGGTTTTAAACGCTATCTGGAAAGAGACATGCTTCCTCAAAACAATCCCCGAAGACAAGGTAATAGCATTCGCGGAAATATTGAAGCAAGTCACCGGCCTCATGAAAATCCTTGACCCTAAAGGACTGGAGGAAGACATGTTGAAAACCGCGATCCAGCAGGGAATAACAGCGTATGACGCATCGTACATAGTATTAGCCATGAAACACGGACTAACACTAGTCACAGAAGACAGCAAGCTACGAGCAAAAGCAAGAGGACTAGTAGAAACCACGAGCTTAGACGAGCTAAGTGCGTCTCTGGGCAGTATTCGAGAGTAGCTATTCATGCTTGTTAAGCCTTATTAGCTTCAACAACACCTCTAGCAGTGCCATTCATAGTTACCCTAATTGCCACGTAAAAGCGCTATTGTGTTTGCTAGGTTCTTGGAAGCTCTGAAACCAGGCATTTTCGTGAGCCATGAAGCTGTTCTTGGATTTCCAACTATAACTATTGAGAAGGGAATAAAGAATACCGTTTGTCCCTAGATGTTCATTCTCGTTATTTTATATTTGTTCGTCGCATCTAGGGACTTTCTCCTCGCCTACTCCTTCATCGGTAGCACTGCCACCTCTGGGGTGGGGTCATCGGGCATCGGGGTCAACGGCACGGACCCCTTGAGAGCCAGCTCGCCTAGGCTTGGAGCATCGCTCCCATCACATAAGCAGACCCAAACCAAACAAACATTATAAACCTATCTACAAATGTCAACCATGAAACAGCCCCCTCTACTTTCTACTTTTAACTTGCCTTAGAGAAGGAAATGCTTATATACCCTGCTACGCTTTTATTATTGGCTCTAGGATACATCCAGGTCCTAGAGGAGCCTCATTTAAGTGGTGATAGCTAATTGAGTAGATCTAAGACTACCTTTAACATAGCTTTCAAACTGCTTGATGCGGTGGTCAGGAATGGTTGCATGGTTAGGGAAGACCAGCTCTATACAGAGTTGCGTAGCGAGTTCGGCATATCTTACTCAGAATTCATTAAGTTACTCATGAAGTTAGAGATGCGCGGGTTAATCAAGGTTGTCTTAGCTAAGGGGAGCGTGAAGAACATACTCTTGAGTGAGGCTGGGAGAGAGCAATTAGGAGTTCAGGACAAGTGTATTGATTGAGTATCTACGGCGGTGACACCTCGTAGAGCGACACAACGTTATCTACTAAGTACTTCGTTAACACTTCTTCGAAACCTCCCCTACCCAATACCTTCTCCACCTCCTTACGTATGTCCCAGGGGTACATGACGGCACCAGGTCTCTTCGGGTCATCTATGAAATCACTCTCTATCAACGCTCTCGTAACCCCTACCTCTAGAATGTTTGTGAGGAGGTCTTCCCGACCTAAGACCGACATCACGTACCCAAACTCCTCCACGGTCTTGGCTAGGAAAGTGCTTACGTGGTGGAACACAACCTTATTCTTAGGTGCTTCAGCAAGCCTCACCAAGTAGTTTACGGACTCCACGGTCGCTCGACCTCCTTGCTCCGTGTGTAAGTGGATGAGTGAGTTCGTGTCCCTATATATCTCCAAAGCCTTCAACAACACAATCTCGTTAACTATCACAGACTCCGGTAAGGTCTTGTAGTGTGGTCGCCCGAACTCACCTAACCCGTCTACCTTGCCATCCAGTATCAACTTCCTAAGATGCTCTAAGGCTTCACCCACAATATCTAAGACCTTACCCGTTCTGTGAGAACCCGCAATCCTCACTAACTCGTCCACGTAAGCTGGGTGAATCCCCGCTAAGCAAGCTACCTTAATACCCTCCCCCCTAGCCTTACCACACTCAATCACGTGTAACTCAAAAGACTTAATAATACCTTCTAGACCCGCGCCGAAGCCGTAGTGATTAGGCGGTAGTGAAACTAAAGCCATGAACCACCCGCCAACCTCCCTAAACTTCCTAGCCACGACTTCAGCTCCCAGGCCTGAAGGGGATACGTGAGCGTGTGCGTCGGAGAGCGGCAACATCAATACCACACTCAAAACTAATAGGTCAAGTCAGAGCTAAAATACTGCCGGAACGATTAAAGAATGTGTTGATGAGCGGTGAGTTTCTCGAAAATATAAATATTTGTTTGTAGTAAATTATCAAGGTGTAGTCTCAGATGAGTTCCATGATTAAGGAGTTTAACAATATTGCTGAGTTCGTGAAGAGTATTGACGAAGACTTAAATGATTATAGGAAGAAGCTCGCCGAACTTCTTAGGAGATTAGAAGAGCTGAGGGTTAAGGTAGAGCATGAGAGAAAAATCAAGGCAGCATTTACTAAGTTAGGATTAGCTACTGAAGCGTCCGAACCTAAGAACGTGGTTGACTTGAAGAACGTTAAGATAGTGATGAACCCAACAGCAGATCAGGAACTAAACAACTTAGAGAGCGTGGTTGAGTCGCTCAACAACAAGATAACTATGTTAACAGCTATAAAGAAAGACCTAGAGGTTTTAGGGAGTCTTGACGTGGAAGTAAAGTTAACTGTCATATACTTAGAAGGGCTCCCGAAAACACTCATAATAAAGTACGTGTAAGCAGATACTACGGTTTTTAAATAACAAATTTAGAGATAACAAATAAGACAAGCCTTGCTTAAACACCTACATCAGAAACTAGAATAAAGTTTCCTCTCTTCGCAACCTCTGATATATTATTGCTCTGAGCTTCAGAGTCCCGTAAACAGCTAGCGCAGCTATTATTATAACCGCTATTATAGGCAGGTATCTGAAGAATAGCGTGAGTGGTTGCGGGCTCATGTACACGAGCAACTCCGTATCCCTGTCCAAAGTTATCGTTCTGATCTCGTCGAAATAGCCCGGCATGATTACCTCAACCCTTATATCACTATAGAATAGCTTCGTCTCAACAAACCCTTCCTCGTAAGTGTTTAAAATTGTTATGAGGTTTCCTGTCTCTAGACTATAGAACCTGATCTCAGCGTTCTTTAGGGGAGTCTCGCCTTCCTGAACCCTAACTCTCAAGTTGTAGTACTTCCTAGTCAACGGGATATTGAATAACATGTCGTCAGTCAACTTAACTAAGACTGGCTGCGACGGGTTATAAACTATCTCATAACTACTTGTAGGCCTCACCTGCACTACGTAAGTCCCGTAAGGCAAGACAATACTAGCGTTTTGGGCGACATCACTCACTACTTTAGTGTCGTTGACGAAGATGTCGAACCTACCTCTAAGGATGTTGACCGTAGCGTCTCTAACACTTATGCTCAGAGTATAAGTATTTCTAGAGATTCTCACAACCTTGGTTGTCGGGGAAGCGAGGGTTAAGTTTATTGTTGTCGGCCTGTATATAGCTTCATAACCTTCTAAAGGTCTGACGAACACTGTGTAATCGCCGTAAGGCAACACGAAATACGCTCTAGCCACTGCAGGATCTACTGTCTGAACCTCGCCGCCTACCTCAACCTCTACGGGAGCGATTAACTTAGTAGTTAAGGCGTCCTCAACCCTTAACTCAAGTAGGTATATCTTCCTGAAGAGAATTACATCAACAGACTGATTACTTAAGACTGCGAGCGTCGTCTCGAAGGATTCGTAGACGTTCTCGTAACCCGGTGCTGGACCCACTCTCAAGACGTGTGTCCCGTACAACACCCGTACCTCAGCATACCTACTAGTGGTTGACGGTATCACGGTCTTATTATCTACTACGACGGAGTAGGGAGCTATTAAATCTCCTGACACTGAATCGACCACACTCAAGTACAGCGTGAATTCTTTATATGATAACGGTATCTCTAAGTAAGTGTCCGCGAAGGTGCTGACCTTAATAAGTGTTTCCGCAGGATTCACGTAGGGTCTTGAGTGAGTCACCGTTATCTCGTAGGTTACGTTAGGTAGTATATTATTGAAGACGACCACACCGTCCTTGGAAGGAGTCTTAGTCAGCGTCCCTCCAGGGTACTTGAACGTTACTGAAGCCTCGGTAACGGATTCGTTACCGGGCGGAACTACCTTAATAACCGCTCTACCAGCCCTAAAACTCTCTACGGAGATTGGTTCGCCGCCGATTATTAAGTTCAAGTTCCTAAGTATTGTCAAATTATCGCCGCCGCAAGCCACCCCAGCGCTGAAATCGCTTAATATGTCTGAATCTACGTGAGGTTCCTCAGCAAAGTTGAGAACTAAATCCCTCCTCAACAATGGAGTTAGGTATGGGGTGAGCCTGAGTAATTGAAGGCCCTCAGAAGTCT
This sequence comes from Zestosphaera sp., assembly GCA_036802965.1. Classification (GTDB taxonomy): domain Archaea; phylum Thermoproteota; class Thermoprotei_A; order Sulfolobales; family NBVN01; genus Zestomicrobium. Next base: position 1,508 of record DAIRVF010000051.1, on the reverse strand, counting down.
CCAAGAATATTACTTGAGTCTCGCCGCCAGGGAATATCTTAACCTTACTTACCTCCCCTCCAGCAACGTAGGTATTAAGTAATCTGTAAGACTTACCACCGCCTCTCTCGACGAGAGAGTAAACCTTTACCCTACCATCACTCAATACGAGAACCGCTAATCTACCGTCATACAGTGTTAAAGCGCTACTCAATTTAGCTCCCACACCAACATACTCCGTAGTTACTGAGGTTTTGTATAGCGAGGTGTTTACTCTAACTAGCTTCAAGTCTTCGTCTTCGGGGTCGTAATACGTGATTAAGTACTCACTATCGTTAACTCCTTTAAGGAACGAGAGTCCAGACGCCGTAGGCAGTATCTTGAAGTTCATGAAACCTACGTTAGCATAGCTGTCCGGCGTCCCGCTCACGTCAAGTACCTGGAGATTAGCTAGCAGGAACTCAGGCGTCTTATAATAGGCTGAGGCAGGAGTGTTTATCGGTGGCGCGCTAAGGGTGAACGTAGTCACGTAGACCCTGTCAACGTATGATGGGAGGACAGACGTATCGTACGTGTAGTTGTAGTTCCTCCCGTATATGTCCCAGACACTTACCTGAGATATTAAGCCTCTGGGAACAGGTATCTCGGCAACTCCTCTATCGTCGGCGTTGAGTCCGTACCTATAAGTCAGGCCTTGTTCGGTGTCGTAAGCGATGACCTCAACTAAAGCTCCTGAGGCCGGCATTAAGGTGTCGTCAACCCAGTACGTCACGTTAAAGATTAGGGTAATGAGATCCCCTTTCTCAACCCAAGCTATCGCAAACATCGACGCGTCGTAGTAGTAGCTGGACCCGTCAAATACCGTCAAGGGAGCTATGTCCTGAGGTAATATCCCCTCATACGACATTGTGGCGTTACCAACCTTCCTACCGATCTTCAAAACACCGCTAGACCCCTCACTAAACACGTAGATATAGCACGAGGTGCAAGGCCCGGTGGTTAGCGGGCCCTCACTAACTAACGCGACAACTTTATGCACTCCCGACGAGTTTCTAAGTATAACTGTCTTCTTAACGTAGAAGTCGGCTCCCAGCACGGCCTCAAGCATTTTGTAGATCCTCCCACCGCTCACGCTGAATAAGAGTACCTCACCCTTATCAGTCCCTACGGAAACCCTGGTGGTTGGCCATCCATCAGTAGAGAAGGAAGTAACCCTGCCTACCAGGGGGTATAGCTGCAGTACCACGGCATCGGAATATGGGTTGCTGACGTCGAGTAACGCGACGTAATCCCTGGAAGGTCCTGAAGCAACAACCATTACGACGGACTCATTAATCATTAAAACCTTGGTCACGCTTAAGTTACCCACGATCTTAACCGGGATGGTGTAAGCGTAGGGCGTGCTTAACTCAATGTCCTGCATCTGTGCTTGAGCCTGCGTAAGGGGCGGGACCTGACTTAACAATATAGTTAGAGACGCTGAGAACAACATCAAGGAAATAATCGCCGACAGGCGCTTCCCGTGAATC
>DAIRVF010000050.1:0-7389 GCA_036802965.1 Zestosphaera sp. | reverse complement strand
TTGTTAACCATAGCTTCAGCCTACCTAGCATATCTGAGGCTAGGGTTCGTCGTAGACCTCTCCGTACTCACCTCCGTCCTGCTACTCCCCCTAGCGCCAGTAACCATAGCTGCTTGGTTAGTGCCTCATGAGAGTAGGGGGAGGATTCAGAGGGGAGCTGCCTTACTGTCGTTGCTGATAGGGGCTTTCATGGCTTTCGGCTTCGCGCTGAGTTTAGGTCCTAGGAAAACCTTCCTAACCTCATATTACGGGCTACCGGTCTCCGCACTAATACTCATCATAACGTCGATTACGACATTAACGGGTTACGTAATTCCCAAGCTGATGAAATCCAAGACAATGAATTGATTGATCACAAAAACACGCGCTTCACGATATACAGTAGGAGAGCGGCAACACTAACGACTATTAAGCTCAACCCGATTAAATTAAGCGAGGCGTTATCGCTTGGCTGGGGAGTCTGCGTCTGAATAATCTTCCCTAGCTCTGAGAGGAGGTCTGCGAGCGATTCATTAGATAACACGACACTGTACTTGCTACTTCCGAGATAGACCGGGATCTCGCCCGTGGCTTCACCTGATATTAGCTGATTCCAGAACTTAACATCCGTTACCTCTCCTATAACTACCGCGATGGGGACCCCATCCCTCAATACTAGCGTTTGCGGAACCGCGTATGCGTAGTCTTGGCTTAAGCCGTGTTTAACCTCTGCTTTATATAGCTCATAAAAAAGTCTTGAGCCATCAGAATCCTCAACCCAGAGAAAGTAGTACCTGCCCTGATAGTTTTTGCTGAAGAAGTCATGCAGGTTCCTGCAGTGAGGGCATGTCTTAGAACCGAACGTGATGAAATTATAGTTTGTTAAGTCACCCCCCGCAACTATTAACGTGTTAACCACGATACTGCATAGCAGGAGGATCGCCAACAGTAGCGTAAGACTCTTTCCCGGGTTTGCTTTGTCGTGCAGGGTTCCTCACCGAAGTTATTGGGTTTTCGAGATATTTATTCTTAGGTTATGTACCGTACTCCCATGACGTTAAGTACCTTATCTGCTCTTCTGTCAGCCTATCTATCACTATATTCATTGAGTCTAGCTTAATCTCAGCTATCCTCTCATCTATGCTTCTCGGCAACACGTGAACGCGTTTCTCAAGCTTCTCTTTGTTTAGGACTATGTATTTGGTTGCTAGTGCTTGATTAGCGAAGCTCATGTCCATTACCTCGCTGGGGTGTCCTTCAGCAGCTACTAGATTAACTAGCCTACCCTCACCTATTAGGTAGAGCTTCCTGCCGTCAGGGAGTAGGTACTCTTCTAGGTTAGGTCTCACAACCCTCTTACCTACTGAAATCCTTTCCAAGTCCTCAACACTTACCTCAACGTTGAAGTGTCCCGCGTTACACAGTATGGCCCCATCCTTCATTACCTTGAAGTGTTCCTCCCTAATCACTCTCTTATTCCCGGTGGCTGTGACGAAGATATCTCCTATTAAGCTAGCCTTACTCATAGGCATTACCTCAAACCCGTCCATAACAGCTTCTAAAGCTCTCACAGGATCTACCTCGGTAACCACCACCCTAGCGCCCATGCCGCGCGCTCTCATAGCTATCCCTCTACCCACCCATCCGTACCCGGCAACCACGAAGATCTTGCCTGCTAGGAGGATGTTCGTGGCCCTAAGTATTCCGTCAATCGTTGACTGCCCCGTACCGTACCTATTATCGAACATGAACTTAGTTAAGGAGTCGTTGACGGCTATCACGGGATATAGGAGTTTCCCGCTTCTCTCAAGAGATCTCAACCTATTAACGCCTGTAGTAGTCTCTTCAGTCCCTCCCCAAACCCTAGAACCTACGTCTCTGCGCTCACCATGTAAGTACGCGTGCAGGTCCGCACCATCATCTATGACTACATTAGGTTCTGAGGAAGCCACCCTAGATATGCACTCGTAGTACTCACTAGGTGTCTGACCCCTCCAAGCAAACACGTGCACACCCTCAGACGCTAGAGCGGCGGCCACGGAATCCTGAGTGGAGAGAGGGTTACTCCCGGCTAACCAAACCTCAGCACCGCCGCTAACCAGAGTCCTAACTAAGACTGCGGTCTCCTTAGTCACGTGGAGAACTGCGGCAACCCTAACACCACTTAATGGTTTCTCCCTCATAAACTCACTCTTAAGCCTCATTAAGACAGGCATGTGTTTCTCAGCCCACTCAATCTCTCTAAACCCAGCCTCACTTAACCCTAAATCGGCAACCTTAAACGCTACCATAACTCGAAGGCCTCGCTATTAAAGACTTGAAGAGAACTTATAAGTTTATCCGGCCTGTTATGAAATTATTACGTACAAAAACATGAGAGCTGAACAAGGCCTCCCGCTGAGTGAGGTGGTGGCCGGGAGATAAGCTATAAGTTAATAAGAGTTCATAACAGGGATAAGATAGTGATGAGAACCTCCGACACGGACGTCGATGAGGAAGCCCTGCGAAGCTGAGTTTCCCTCAGACTTTTATTTAGACGTTCCACACATCTTTATTAGTGGTTGGGGTGGTGCGTCTAAATTTAAGGAAGCGCTGGATTTACTTGCTGGCCGTAGTGCTGGTTGCCGCGTTACCGGTCACTTACGCTTACTTAACGTATAGTTACGTTGCTGGGATAAACGATTACATATCTGACGAGTGTTGGTACGTGAGTTCTGCGAGGAATACCCTCATAAAATACTTAGGTTTAAGACCTACCCCCACAACAGCTGGCAGAATCGTTGTGACTGTAGAGTTGGCTAGGTCTTCTATAGAGAGTGAGTATTTGAAGACTGTTGCCAGCGTTAAGGAGTACGTGGTGTCGAATCTTAGCGGGAGTTTAGTGAAGGACGAGTCATACTATAAGTTTAAGTCTGACGGGAAGTTTCTCCCAGCTATCTGCGTGGAGATCGACCCGGCAACACTCAGTAACCTAAGCTCATACCCTGGCGTGAGGAGGGTTGTCGTAGGCTATTGCTACCCGAACGCTGAGGGCATTCTAGACTACATGAACCTCGAACACCCACCCCTAGTCAAGTACCTCATAGCCTTCACAATGTTCTTCGTTGGGGACTTCCCTTCGCTATGGAGAATACCTTCAGTGATTGCTGGCTCTTTAGTTTTGCTGGTCATCTTCCTGATATTCAGGGAGGTGATAAAGGATAATGTCTGGCCGTTCCTGGGCTTCACAGCAGCCTTAATAACGGCTCTCGACAAAACTTTCAGGTCTTTAAGTATGGTGGCCATGCTGGATATTTTCGTGTCTTTATTCACTGTCTTAACCCTATACTTTACGCTGAGGGGCAGCCTAGGACTCACGGCTACTTCCATAGGGTTAGGCTTCGCGAGCAAGTTTAGCGGTGCCTTCCCCGCGATACCAGCACTCCTACACTGGATAAGGAGGGACAAGCCAGCTAAAGTCCTCTTACTATTCATTTACTTACCTATAGCGTTACTGATAGTTTTAGGCATCCCCTACATCCTCAAGGATGGTTTCCTCCAGTGGTGGTCTTCCTCAGTTGAGGGAGCGTTCAGGTGGCACTTAAGCGTTAAGACTACCGAGGGACCCCCACAAGCGATGCCGTGGGACTGGTTGATAGGTAGGAACCCCTTCCCACTACATTACGTGTGGGATCCGAGTAGGGGGGAGTTCGTGGCCGACTTAATAGCTTCAGGCAACCCCATCCTATACCTCCTCACGGCAGCCCTCTCAATCTTGGTCATCCCGGTGATAAGGGAGTTGCCGGACAAAGGCGTTAGCTACTCCTTCACCTGGCTCACCTACCTAGCCTACGTGTTCCTGTGGTTCCTGGGCGGTAAGACACAGTACAGCTTCTACGCAGTGCAGGTAGTCCCCCTATTCTACATAACCCTAGTGATGCTGGTCTACTACCTAGTAACACCGCACACGAAAATACTTGAGGTTCTGAGGAAGTGGAAGGAAATAATGAACACCATCAGCATGTGGTTAGCCGGTGAAGTCTCCGTAACCCTAAAGCTAGTCGTGAGTAGGAGAGGGTAAGCTTTTACCGTGCCGAGGACACGGATTTAATTTTCCTTTCAGTAAGCTTTACCTGAGAGGTCGTGACCACTTGCTTGATGAGGAGGGGTTGGGAGAGTGCGGTAAGATAATCGAGGTTTTAGTTGTTAAAGCTTCCGATATTGCTAAGTTGCTGAGTAAGCCTCCTGAAGGAGATGAAGTTTCGTTAAGGTTTGGCAAGATCTTTGAGGAGGAGTACGCTCTCGCTAACTACATATATCGGTGGGTTTGGTACGCGCAGATGCCTAAATGGTTTATTAGGAAGGTCGCGGCTAGGTTGAGGGCTGAGGGTATTTATAGACGGGACTTAATCCTTAAAGCTTACAGGGCTTACGCCGCACTCCTCAAAGCTGGTGTGGTCGGTGGGAAGCCGAGGACTAGATTTAAGGAACTCACTAACTCTTTATTCATAGCTGCTCAGCCAGACCTCTACGACGAGGCTACAGACACTTACTACGAGTTTAAGCTTTACCCAATAAACGAGTACGCTAGGAAGCAAGCTGAGGTATTCGCTTGGGTTTTGGAGAAGCCTGTAGTGCTCGTAGGGCTTAGGGAGGATCCGGGAGGTTACGTGAGTGTTGAGAAGGAAGTTATTAACCCCCCTAAAAAACTGGAGGTAGACGTTAACGAGTTGAGGAAAGTCGCGGTAGCAGAAGATTTTTGCTCAGACCTCATGATACCCGTGCATCAATACGATAAATACTTTACGAAAGAATATCACGACATATACGAGGAGTAACCAACCTTAAGTAATGTCTTAATTAGTTCTTGAGCGATCACTAGGTATTACGTCATCCGCTAATAATACGCTGATTAAAAGAATAGGGATCCTTAAGCGTTTTATTGGTGTATGTAATTAAATCGCTTGCAAGTATAGGAAGATTAATTTACGGGGGCCTTACTTGTCGGAATCTATGCTTAAGGACCTTGAGTCTTTCGAGGATCTTGAGAGTAGCTCGGAGGATTCTGCGGTGGAGTACTTCACGCTTACGTTATCGACTTACTTAGTCGTGAAGCGTTTAGGTTACGAGGACTTAGCTCAGGAGATAGTACCCCTGGTTAAGTTAAGCGTCGGCGAGCTCGTAACTAGGTTAAGCACTAACAACTACGTTAACGGCTTAGCTAGTGAGTTAGGGGCGTATGCGAAGAAGTTGTGGGAGGTAGAGTATAATGATTCGGAGCTTGCTGATATACTTAGTGAGGCGGTTAGTCTGAGAAGGAAGGTTGATTTAGGTGTTGCTAGTGTGGGGGAGGCTCGCGAGCTACTTCACAGATTCCTCAAATTGATAGGTGTTGACCCGCGGGGAACGAAGGTGGTTAAGGCAGTGCTCGAGGATCCTGAACCCTCGAAAGTCCTTCAATTAATAGCGACGGCTCTAGCTGTCTGTGTAGGTGGTTTAGGTGGGTCTTAACGCTTCTAAGCTAGACCCTCTCTCAGAACGCCTAATAGACTTCCTAGCCAGGAGAGCCTCAAATAAGAGCATAAACATCGATAAATTAAGAGTAATAACAGGTGCCTCAATAGCTAAGATATCTCTTGAAGTCATAGAGTCCGTGGCTAGGGAGGTTTCCAGACTTGAGGGCGCGTCACTATACTGCAATATCTGTGGTAAAGGACCCTTCACTAAGAAAGGCATGTACCTACATTTAACGAGACTTCATAAATACGAACTTAAAAGCATGCTAATTCACGAGCTTAGAGAAAAGATACTCAAAAGTAGTTACTGAATACTGATGCTTTGCTTTAATCCCTCAAGAAATTACCTTACCCCCTCACACCCCTCTTCTCCCAGGCTTCCACGTCCCCTGGAACAGGCTTGAAGAGAGGGTGTGGTTCTACGTCTTCAAGCTTCTTGATTTTATGGTAGTGGGTTGGGGAACGCTTTCTCAACTTATTTAGTAGGTGCTGATACTCGTATCTTAGCTGACCTATCGTGACAGGTATCTTCTCTAGTGTTAGATCATAGGCTCTTATCTTACTTAAATTGAGGGCGTACCCCCTCCTCACACCTTCTAAGTACACATAGTATAGATACGTCCCCACATATAGTGGGGGGTTTACGGTCTGCTTAAACCTGATTAACTGAGGGTGATTCACATAACCTCTAGTACCTCCTAGCAACACTTTTTGAGCTAGTAGTCCTTCTCTCCATAAGGCGAGAAGACCCTGAGCATCTAAGTACCTTGGGTGTATGGACCATAACCTCAACCTATCTCACCTAGGAAGCAGTCTCAGCTAGTAGTTCCTTCAACGCGTGCATGTCTATCAGTAACTCTATTATGTCTCTCAAGTAAGCCGAGATTCTTAGTAGGTTCTCAACACCGCTTATGCTCAGGGTTGCGGGATCCCTACTTATCTCTGCTTCAATCCCTCTTAGCTCTCTGATTAAAGCACCAAACTTACTTAAATCCTCAATTCTCTGCTTGAGGAGTATGTACTTAGTTACCTCATCGTATTTATGGCATAGTAACGTAACGTACTTAAGTATTATCGCGAGGTCCTCAGGTCTTAACTTCTTGGTATTCCTAGCTATGACGGCTACGTGATCCGCTATTCTCTCAAGAGATCTGAGTATCATAGCCCAGTAAGTCACCTCAGCGACGCTACTCAAGCCTACGGACGTGTAGTCAGTCATGCCGAGCAAGACCTCATTTAACTGTCTTAACCCGTAGAGGTAGAGCTTATCTATGAGGCTATCCCTATCGAGAACTTCGTTAACTTGATTAAGATTCCCTGTCTTAATTATGTTTTCTACATCTTCTAAAGACCTGATCGTGAGCTTAGCCAAGGTATTCAAGGCCTCAGTAAGGGATAGTGTTGATACGTCAGCTAAGCACCTGAGAACCACGTATCCCTCATCCTTCTCAATAACTTCTAAACCTATAGTTATCTCAGTAACCCGCTTAATGAGTGCTTCTAACCTATTAAGTGAACATTCCCTACACGTTATGATAAGCCTCCTATACCCAACCACGTACGAAGCAATCAAAGTAGCAACACTTAATTCAAAATCATCACCGACCTCTAACTCAGTCTCTAACTCAAGTCTCTCACCACCCTTATCACCTGAGTAGAGCCTCAGAGTTAAATCGGGCATTACCTCAATGATTACTTCCGAGCCGTGCTTCAACCCAGTACTCTTAGCCCACCCCTTAGGTAGGGAGACGACGTACGTAGACCCACCAACTACCTGAACTCTCCTCCTATACCTCACTCAAACCACCCAATTCATACTCCTATATAAAATATATAACTAAAATATTAATTTAAATACCACATATGTTACGTGTATTCTATATTTATAGAATATAAGGATAGCCAGGAATAGGTC
>DAIRVF010000049.1:6978-7444 GCA_036802965.1 Zestosphaera sp. | reverse complement strand
GTCTCTCAGCTCAGTTGCTGAGTATTTATGAGTCATTAAGCGGTATCCAAGACGTACTCACGGCAGTATATTCCGAGATGGTTACTAAAGAAGACTTAACAACGGCTTTGAATACCATCTTAATGGAAATTAACTCTTCCAAGACAGAGTTACTGATTGCCTTGCTAGATCAGCTCTCGAATATCTCCGGCAGTATTGACGGTCTCTACATAAGACTTGACGAGCTTGAGGCAATAATCTACGGGGTATCAGAAGACATTACCGACATGTTGTTAGCCCTTCAAGAAAGCCTTAACGAAGCAATTTTAAAGTTAGACACCATAATCGAGAATATGGCGACAGCTGAAGACTTAGCTGCGGTCTATGAGGGGATATCAGCTTCGCTTGAATTCATTCACAGCTCAATACTCGATAGGATCGACTTGCTTGAGGCCAACATAACTAATAGGGTGGGTGAAGCTGAGAG
>DAIRVF010000049.1:0-6878 GCA_036802965.1 Zestosphaera sp. | reverse complement strand
AATTTCAGGAATAGAGACGGTCATTAATAGGATCGACTTGCTTGAGGCCAACATAACTAATAGGGTGGGTGAAGCTGAGAGCAATATAATCGCTAATTTAGAGAATTTAAGAAATGACTTACTGGGTGCTATATCGGAGACCAACTTCACGATAATTTCAGGAATAGAGACGGTCATTAATAGGATCGACTTGCTTGAGGCCAACATATCTAGTGAGATAAGCTCATTACGTGATGAGGTTTCGTCAAGTATTACGAGGCTTACCGAGTTAGTGGACGAGTCTACTAACATGATCATGGTTAAGCTTAACGAGTTAACTACAAAAGACGACTTACTGAACGCTGTCGAGGACTTAACTGCTAGAATAGGTGAGGTAGAGTCTAGTATTTCAGGTTGGGCGAGTTCTTTAGAGAACACCTTACTGGAAATTAATACTACGTTGATGAGCTCCATTTCAGTAGTGGAGAATAGGGTAGTTAGTATCGAGGAAAGGCTTACGTCAGTAGAGACCGGCGTTAGCGAGTTAAGTGAGATGATATCAGAGGTCGGGATAAACCTGGGTAGCGTCAATGAGAACTTGAGTGATAAGATTGACGAGCTGGAGAATAATGTCTCAGAGAGAATAACTCAAGCTAAGAGCGAAGTTATGGCTAGCGTTAGCGGGAATTTAAGTATTATTGCTGAGAAGGTCGAGAACGCTACAGGGGTAGCTAGTAACGCGTTCACGTTCAGTTTGCTAGCAACCATATTCGCTATTATCACCACGATAATCGCTACTATAGTACTCATACAACTCAGGAAATTCTGAGATAATTAAAAAGTACGATGCTTTTTATTTTTCTAATAATAACCTCTTCTCATGTAATAAATTAGGTGGGTGTGTATGGAGAAGCAAGTTATGATTAGGCTTACTTTCAAAGATCTGGTGTGGATCATTTCTTTAGTATTCTTAATAGGTGTGTCCTCCTACGTTGTTTACGTAGATTATAACACGTCTTATACCTGGGTTTTCCCACTTAATAGACCTGCGTTAGCAAACGAGTGGTATCCTAAATCAACTATAGGTGTTGGCGAAATCGATTTAAGGAATAACGTAACTATCTTAACCTTGTACAAGGGGTTTACTACTTCTGTGATACTTGATGAGTACTCCTCCGGCTATGCCGTAGTTGTTGCGCGGGGGTACAACTATTACGTAGTAGTTCTCACGGTTTTCTCGATAGTTTTTTATGCTTTGATCTCTAGGTTGTTGATAAGGAGGATCCGCTCAGTATCGCGTACCCCGTTCTTGATGGTGTTAGGACTTTTCTTCATCACGCTCGCAACGATAACCTCCCTCATGCCATACATTAACGTGGGTCATGAGTTAGGGTACGTTTACAGGACTTCAAAGATAGTTAGGGAACTTAACTCGCTGAATTTCACGAGTCTTAAGGAACCTTTTTTGAACGTGCTGGGTTATGCCTACTTATTTAGGGACAGCTTTAGTAGCATTACCTTAGTGAACGCGGAGCTGAGGGTTAAGAACGCTCTGGCTTTAATGGTTCTGAACAGGACCGGAGCCCCTGAGGTAACCTATAATACCGCTTTTTACGAGACTCCCGGCAAGCAATTACTGATTTACTTATTTTCATCGACTCCTAATCCTGTAGGGACCTTCAGTTACTTAAGAATAGAGTTTACGCCTAGGAGCACGTATCCTCAAACAGCCTTCATGACCTCCCTGATACTATGTTTAGCGACTTTAATGTTGGGATTAGTGAGCGTATTTGCGCTGAGACGCTTCACTCACAGACTTTAAGGGATTTCGGTTCTTAATTTAGGTCTTCCAGCGTGGATCACTCAGGAACTTCTTTAACGAAGCGGGATGTGATTATATAGCCCGTGTGTGTCACCCCGATTGATTTAGGTCTGAGAGCTTCCTGGCTTGCTTGATATTCCCTTAGTATTATTTCTGACACGTTGACGTTAACGAGTTTCTTGAATTTTTTCATGTGGTCCAGTATTTTAATTACTTGATTTATTGTTGGAACGAACATTACCACACTACCTGAAGACTTCAGGGAGTTCTGTAGGTGTGGGAAAACATCCCACGGGTTTGGTATGTCAAGGAAGAGTGCGTCTAGCTCGCGCTCATCAATTCCTTGGGTAACGTCTTTGTTTTTTATCGTTACCCTGCTAGAGAGTCCGGCCACCTCTAAATTTCTCGTCGCTACGTCTATATAGTCCTTATTGATCTCGTAGCCGTAGACGTGGCCGCTGGAACCTACGACCCAAGCTATGAGAGCTGTCAGGAAGCCCGTACCCACCCCTGCCTCAGCTACTCTAGACCCCTCCCCAATACCTGACTGAATCACCATGTAAGCTAAGTCTTTAGGGTATATCACTTGCGTGACCCTCCTAAAATACTTAAACATTAAATCCACTAACGTGGGTTTCAGGATATACGCCGTAACCCCTGTGCTTAACCTGACTCTAGACCCCCACTCAAGACCTATTAAATCATCAAGCTTTAAGTACCCTCTATCAGTATGCAGGGTCTTACCCCTAACTACTTTAACGATTTTAGATCTTCTCTCGTCCACGTACACCAACACTAAATCTCCTTCGTTAATCAACCCAGACCCTCAAACTAAATAATCACGTAGTTCTTTAAACTATTAACTCAGTCAGATCCGGTGTCACTCGTCACGTATCCGAAATACCTGCCCTCATCATCTAAATAACATCTTAGTTTAACTTCTTATATCTTTGCTCGATAAGGACTCAAGCATCCAGTTAAGGTATTCGAGATTACCAACACTTACCTCCACCCCTATCACCTCAGGTACTTTATACGGGTGATTACGTCTCACGAACTCTATCAGTTCTTGAACCTTACTAGATTCCGTCTTAATTATTAGCAGAGACTCAACATCTTCACTGACCTTACCCTCCCACCAATAAATAGACTTAACACCGTCAATCACGTTAACGCAAGCAGCAAGTCTTTCCTTAACTAATCTCTTACTGAGTTCCTTCATATCGTTTTCGGGTCCGGTAACGAAGAATATGAAGAATTTACTAGGGCTGGTAGTACTCACCCTCCGTCTACCCCTCCTCAAGTATTGTTAGTGCTGCCATGACCTTGGAATCTTCAACCATGTTATCTATCCTGGAGTACTCGTTAGGTTGGTGCGCGGTCTCATCTATCGTGGACCATACTACTGCCGGGATCCCCAGCCTCCTAAAGTAAGCAGCGAACGTTCCGCCGCCTATGCCGCCGATCTTAGGTTCTTTTCTTCTTAACTCTCTCAGAGCTCTCACAAGTAACTTGACTATTAAGCTATCGGGTCGTGTAGGGGGTGGCGCGTCAAGCCTCTCAATAACCTCAACCTTGATTACCGGGAGTTTCTCCCCACCCACAAGCCTACCGTACCTGTCCTCGAGCTCCTTAGCTATGTTTCCCGCATCGCTTAGTATGTCGTCAAGGCTGTAGTTGGGGAGTACTCTGCAGTCGAAGATAACCTCACACTCGCTAGGTATTATGTTTGGTGCGTTGCTAGTACTCCTCCATAGGGTGGGCTCGAAAGTGCTTGTTGGCGGTTCGTATAGGTCGTCTCTCAGCGAGTACTTCTCGTGAAGCACTTTACTCAAAGTACTCACGTACTCAGGTAGGACGTTATTTGGGTTGAAGCCTAGGTGCGGCATACTCGCGTGGACTTGCTTACCCCTCACCCTAACCCTAAACCACAGAATACTTTTCTCCGCGACCTCAACGAACGTCCCCTCACTATTTCCCGCGTCAGGAACCAACACTAAGTCATCCTTTCTGAAGAGATCTGGACGTTCCTTAACTAACCAACCCAAACCGTACCTACTCCCAGTTTCTTCATCACTAACGAAAGCTAATACAACGGTTCTCTTAGGTCTAAGCCCTAAACTCATTAAAGCCTTGACAGCGTATAGTGAAGCAACCATGCTCTGCCCGTTGTCTTCGCTACCCCTCCCGTAGACCCTCCCGTCCTTAACTAGCGGCTTGAAGGGTTTGGTGACAGTCCACTGACTGAGGTCGCCGGGCGGTACCACGTCTAGGTGAGTGAGTATCCAGAGCCTCGGAGACTCCGCGCCAGCCTCCCCGTAATAATACGCTAATATATTAGGTCTGACACCTCCCTTAGCTCTCTGGTCAGGCACATCAATATGTTCAACCTTATCAAAGGGCCATTCACGAATCAATTCCTGAAGTCTTAACGCTTTATCCAACTCCCCCTCACCGCCGTTGTCAGGACCTATGGCAGGCACTTCAATCAAGCTCATTAACGTGTTGACCATCTCGTCTCTGTAAGACTCTATCACTCTTGCGAGTTCCTTAACTGTGACCACGTAAAACACCTATAGTTATTTAGCGAGTACTTAAAAATATTCGTTACGATAACGACATTAGTATTAGTTAGGTGAGTATTGTGAGGTCTTGGAAAGCCTGGATATTCACGCTAGGTACTGAGGTAGTGAGTGGTAGGGTGGTGAACACTAACGCAGCATACCTCGGCAGGAGACTCACGTTACTAGGCTTTAACGTGTTAGGAGTTGTGTCATTAATTGATGACGTTAAACTCATCTCAGAATTCATATCTTACGTCCTGACTAGCAAGCCGGACTTACTAGTGACTACCGGGGGTCTGGGACCGACGTACGATGACGTAACGCTGGAAGCAATAGCTAAAGCCTTGAGAGTTGAGTTACGTCTCAACGAGGAAGCTCTGAAAAGTATTAGGGAGAAATACGATGTATTGAAGCTCCCTCTAACTCCTGAGAGAGTTAAGATGGCATACATGCCTGCGGGTAGTGAGGTAATACCTAACAACATCGGCACAGCCCCGGGATGTATGGTGAGGAGTGGGGAGACCTTAATCATATCATTACCTGGGGTTCCAAGAGAGCTTGAGAATATGTGGGAGTCATACGTTGAGCCGAGATTGAGGGAGCTTGGCGTGAGGAGAGTCTTCGCCGAGAGATCTTTCACCGTTTCGGGAGTTCCTGAGTCTTCAGCGGCTAAGATCGTTAAAGAAATACTGCGTAAGTATGAGAATACTTACATAAAAACACACCCTAAAGGACATGAGATAAGCGCCCCGCTACTCGAGGTTTACGTACAGGTATTTAGTGATGACTTAAGCTCGGCGGAGAGAACAGCTGATGAGGTCTTAGATGAACTCAAGAAGGGTTTAGAGAGCGTTGGCGGAGTTATTACCCGTAGTGAAGTACGTTAATCCTATTCCCCCAGCAACCTCCTCCCAGGAAATGTTGAACGGCATTAACAGTTGTTGGAACGTGGATTTAGCTGTTTTCAAGTATTCAGCTATGTCTACCTCATCTATCTTAGCTAGCTGAACAGGTTTAACACCACCGGACTTCTTGACTTTTACGTATAGTATGGTAACGCCTTTCTCCACAGGTATTCCGTGTCTCTTGAGGTGGATTGCTGCTTTGACGTGAATCGGTGTTGTCTTGACGTAGTCCTCCAAGTCCTTACTCAACGTAGTCTTGAACACTACGTCATCCAACGTGAAGTCTTTGTTCTTGAGTCTCATGTAGAGTTCCCTGACTTCCTGCCTTATCCTATTCTTCACTTCCTCTAGTGACTCAGCGGTACCCTCTATACTGCTAATCAGTTCGAGGATCCTAGTGAAAGAATCTTGAAGTATTTTAGGTACGTTCTTCTTTTTACCTACGAGACCCTTCACGTCGATCTTACCGTTCTCTAAAACTCCCACGTAGTTTTTCTTGAGAGCGAAAGCCACGTACTTGTAGGTCTTGTCTTGCTCTATCTCTAGCGATAACTCTTTCTCAACCCACTCGCTAAGCTTGCTTAAAGCGTTGGGGTCAGGACTCCATATGAAGAGGGAGTCTGTATCCCCGTAAATAACCCTGAGCCCCAGCTCCTCAGCCTTGGCGAGTGTTTTCGTTATGACGTACCTCCCGAGAGCGGTTACGGATTCGGCTAGAGAGGGTGTGTAAAATGGGAATGACTCGTGACCGAAGACGCCGTAGCTAGCGTTGACATACACCTTAAGAGCTTTCTGAACGACATCATACCAGTTCTTAACCTCCTCTTCCTTTGCTTGCTTAGCAAGTCTCTTGTAGACCCTCACTCTGAAATCTCTTAATAAGCCGACTAAGGTTGATGTTATTCCCATCCTTGACAAGCAAACCTTGTGCAATACCTCACCCTTCTCATCAATTACGTCCAGTAAGTTACCGTCTCTACACCAACCCTCAGGAGGGTCTATAGTCTCGTAACTAAGGTTCCAGACCTTGATTATGCTCGGATATAGGGAGGCAAAGTCCAAAACCACCACGTTGAAGTAAACCCCCGGTATCGGGTCTATCACTATGGCGCCAGCGTACCTCTTACCACCTATCTTAGCAGCTGTCTTCACCTCACCTTTCAGTCTCTTCAGCTCTTCCCTCTCAGGGATTAAGTAATTATTTCTTCTGTGTTCCCAGTACATCAGGTTCTTAACCCACGCGGAGACCTTACGTCTCGTAACGTCTTCTAGAGACATCTTAGCTAAACGCATTATTAAGACCATGAGTTTCCACACGAGCTCGTTATTGAAGGTTGTTAGCGTGAGCGATAACTCAGCGTCCTTCATATTATACTCCGCTAGCTTATCAAGCGGTAAGTCGCTAACGCTCACGTCGATAGCGACCTTAGTCTCGCCTAGGAGGGCTTGAGCTATCGCGTCCAAGGTTTTCTCCTTATACGCTTGGCTGAACGCATAGTTCTGTATAGCCTCAATGCTGAAGAATTTGTAGAGGTCTATGTGGAAGCCGTGTCTAACGCTAACGAAGTCTCTTACCTCTTCTATAGGTATGTAGGCAGGGTCTATGCC
>DAIRVF010000048.1:0-7854 GCA_036802965.1 Zestosphaera sp. | reverse complement strand
TACCTACGGAGTCTAGAGGTCGCCAAACCTGCCCCACCAACACGCCACTAACCACCTCAGTAAACCAGATTTCTCTCGGTAGCTGACTCCTGTGGAAAGCCTCTATGTTCTTACGAGCTATCTTTAATGCCTCAATTAACTCATCACTCACCTTCTCGTAAGCTTCCCTTACCTCCTCCTCACTCACTCTTAAGTTATCTTGAGTTAAGACCTCCCTACCGAAGAAGCTTCTGTAAAAATCTAGGATAGCCGCATCACCCCTCTTCCTTACATCCTCTATTATCTCCGCTACCTTATCCTTCATTAACTCTAGGTTGAGGGCTGACCTAGCTAGTATTCTCTTTCTTGTACCCTCGTCTAACTCCTTAAGCTTTCTCACTTCCAACATCCAACCCCCTCGTGAGTAGCTAGGTTTGCTCTTTATCGAGTCTCAACGAGAGTTTATTCTCGAATTATCTTCAACACCTTGTAGTAGGCTTCAATAGTCTTCTCAATATCTTCGCGTGTATGCATGGCTGACACGAACCATTCCTCAAACCATGCCCCGCCGTACGGTATTATACCCTCAACTAGCATCGCTATCCAATACTTATACCACATATTCTTATCCACCCCGTACGCTTCCCTGAAGTTTCTGGGGGGTTTATCCAGTCCGAAGTATATGGCTCCCATGTTCCCCTTAGCTATGGTGCTAGCCACTATCTTCGAGTCTTCTACGGCGTCGTTGACTCCCTTGAACAACTCGTAATTGAGATTCTTCATTCTCTCATGAGCTTCAGGAGTGAAGACCTTCTTGAGTGCTGCTAACCCGGCCGCAACACATAGGGGGTTAGCGTTGTAGGTTCCGTAATGAACCACTCTACCAACTGGGGTTATGTTCTCCATGAATTCTCTCCTACCACCGAAAGCGGCTAGAGGAGTTCCCCCACCAACAACCTTACCTAGCACTACTAAGTCCGCCCTAACACCATACTCTAGGTATGCTGCTGAGCTAGAAGCGTTGAATCCTGTCTTAACCTCATCGAATATTAGGAACGCGCCGTAGTAATCACATAAGCGTCTCAATTCTTTTAAGTAGCCTTCCTCAGGAAGTATCACGCCCATATTCGTTTGAACAGGCTCTGTTATCACAGCAGCTACCTCATTACCGTACTTCTTAAATAACTTCTCTATGCTGTCGATATCGTTGAAGTGTGTGGTTAGCGTGAGCTTCACCACGTCTTGAGGAGTTCCTAGTGAGTCAGGCACTGATCTCGGCTCGTCGTATGAGCCCAGGATCTTTATTGAGATAGGTTTATCACTTATGAGTAGGTAGTCGTGAGCCCCGTGGTAAGCACCCTCCATCTTAACTATCTTATCTCTACCTGTAAGCGCTCTAGCAAGCCTTACAGCATACATGGTTGCTTCAGCACCAGAGTTGGTGAATCTAATCATCTCGATGTCTGGGATCCTACTAGATATTTCCTTAGCAAGTTCACCAACCATCGGCGAAGGCATCCCTAACAAAGTGCCGTGCTCCCTAACAACATTCACTATAGCCTCAACTATGGAGGGATTCCTATGCCCTGCTGTCATAGCACCATAAGACATGCAGTAATCTATGTACTCATTACCGTCAACATCCCAAACTCTAGAACCGTAACCACGTAACCCGAATATTGGGTAAGGTTTAAAGAACTGTATCGCGCTACCAACAGCTCCAGGCACGTACCTGGAAACCTCCTCGTAAGCTTCCCTCGACTTGGGGGTCTTAGCTAAGTACTTAGCTAAAACTTCTTTAAACTCAATACCCAAGATATCACCACATTAAGTAATGCTTTGAAGACTTAATAAATTGTTATTCCTTTTTTCTTAACGAACCAACTGGACAAAAATGTATAATAAAACTATTTTTAACATTTAAAAACCTGTGATGAGCTATTATTATTGTGGTATACATGGAAGATAAAATCACCCTAGCTTTAGCTGCTGTGATAGTATATTCTGTTATCGTCTTAATCATCGGGTGGTGGGCTAAGGATAAAATCAAGAACATGACGGATTACATAGTTGCTGGAAGACGCTTAGGTTTCTGGCTGACTTACGGAACAATAACTGCTACATGGTTCTGTGCGGGTACCGTGTTAGGAGGGGCTGCCATGACTTACTACTTCGGGGTTAGGGGAGTTATCATGGATCCCATAGGCGCTAGCGTGTGTTTAATTATATTCTCGATATTCTTCGCTTCCATCCTCAGAAAACTAAAGTATCTCACGATCGCTGACTTCTTCAGAGTTAAGTATGGTAAGACTATGGAGATAGTGTCTTCAGTAATTCAAGTACTCGCGTATATAGGTTGGTTAGGCGGTTTATTAGTAGCGTATAGTGCTGTTTTCCAAGTACTTCTAGGTCTCACGTTCGAGCAGGGCGTGCTTCTGGGTACAGTAATAACTGTGGTTTATACTTTCTTAGGCGGTATGTGGTCCGTTACGTTAACGGATTTCATTCAGATGATACTCTTGCTGGCTGGCTTAATAATAATGATTCCTTACGTGATCTCTGCCGCGGGTGGTTGGGAAGCGATAACGACTCAGATTCCTGCTGACACGTACTCTATACTGCCCGGGGAGAATTTCGAGTATCTCGGGTACGTCGGTATGATAGGCCTTGCTTACTACATAGCTTCATGGATGAATCAAGCTATAGGTGCTCTCTCATGTCAAGACTTAGTGCAGAGGTCTTTAGCAGCTAAAGATGAGAAAACAGCTAAGCGCGCGTCTTTCGCCGCAGGAATAACCTACGCTACCCTAGGCATGATAGGACCCTTGATAGGTATTTGGGCTCGGTTAATAATAACTGAGATAGAAGACCCTAACCTAATCGTACCCACCCTAGCGCTGAACCTGCTGCCAGCGCCTCTATTCGCGTTACTTACGGTAGGCTTGATAGCTTTGATAATGAGCAGTGCTGACAGCTCTTTAATAATACCTCCCTCGATTATGGTGAATAACCTAATACCTATGATGCGGCCTAACATGAACGAGAAAACACGGATTCTGCTAGCCAGGATCTTAGTGCTCGTCACGGCCTTCGTCTCACTAGCCATTGCTTTATGGGCTGCTACGATATATTTCCTCACTCAAATAGCTTGGTACTTAATACTCTTCGTTCAAGCCATACCATTTATCTTCGGTATATACTGGAAGAAAGCTAATAGAACAGGCGCCATAGCTAGTGTAGTAACCAACGTAGTTCTCTGGATACCGTTCATATACTACTTCTACCAGCAAACAGAGGACATATGGTTAGCTATATACGCTCCAGGACCCTTCGTAATACCTATAGGAGCCGCGGTCTTCGTCATAGCCTCACTACTAACACAGAAGAAAGACCCGCCAAAACCGTTGCTGGACATTGAGGGCAAACCTGTATAAAAAGCAAGCTACAACCACCGTTTTTAAAGCAAATACTCAAGCATTAAGTGTTTTTCCTCGAAAACTCTTTCGTGTGAGACTTAAGTTAGTTAAGACTCCTACATAGCACGACGCTCAGGATTGGTCTCCTCCTCGTCTTAGAGAGTGAGGTTTTTAGTTGTAAATCTTTTAAGGAAGAGTGTCTTCAGTGACTCCACTACCTCTTCTGGGAGATTAAACACCTTCCCTAATGACTTAGCTAGGACGTATGTTTGTGAGGTTCGCTCAACTATTGTTAAGACTT
The DNA here is from genome assembly GCA_036802965.1 of Zestosphaera sp. GTDB lineage: Archaea > Thermoproteota > Thermoprotei_A > Sulfolobales > NBVN01 > Zestomicrobium. The sequence continues at coordinate 4,158 of DAIRVF010000048.1, read as the reverse complement.
CTAGAGCTTCCTCAAGACTTCTGCCACATGCTACGACACCATGATTCGCGAGTATGACCGCTGATCTACCCTCTAAGGCTTTAACAGCGTTCTCCGCTAACTTCTTACTCCCGAAGGGAGCGTATTCAGCGACCCTGACCTCGCCGCCTGTGTATATGACCATCTCCTCGATGATGGGGGGTAGCGGCTCCCTCGCAACAGCTAAGACGCTAGTGTATGGTGCGTGAGCGTGAATAATAGCTCGAAAATACTCGTAAGCCCTGTATATCGCTAAGTGTAGCGGCATCTCGACGGTGGGGGCGCGCCTACCCTCAATAACCTCCCCGTTCATGGAGACTACGAGGATATCCTCCGGAGGCATCTCAGCCTTAACCACCCCGCTAGGAGTGATTAAAACATGGTCTTCACTAACCCTCACGCTAGCGTTCCCGGACCTGCCATAATTAAGACCTCTTTCCTCCATATACCTCATCACGTTAACTATTCTCTTCTTCACGTCCTCGTACAAGTCGACACCCCAATATCTTCTAACACAAAAACCTTATTTAGTGAAGTAATACTGTAGAGTGGTAAGCCACACACCCTCGTATAAGACTCCGTAACCATTTCAATTTATTCTGGTTCATAATATAATTAATGTGGGAGATGCCGGGGACTTGAAACTGGACGATCTGGTCGTTAGGGTTCAGAGGTTTGAGGAGGAGCTGAGGAAGCCTTTCGTCGGTAGGGATGAGGAGTCTAGAGTAATAGTTCTCGCGTTGCTTACTGGGGAGCACGCGATCTTTATCGGGGAGCCCGGATGTGTTACCGGGGACACTATAGTAGCTTCCGATGATGGGAGACTCTTTTACGTTGAGGACTTAGCTAAGAATTTAGTTCCCGGAATCTACGTTACTGATTTTCCGGTCTTCCCTCCAGGTAAGGCTACTGAGCTTCACGTGTATGATGTGCGGGAGACCTACGAAATAATTACTGAGAAAGGCTTCAGGGTGAGGGGGACTGCCAACCACCCCGTGATGACTAGGCATGGCTGGGTTGAGTTAAGGAATCTCAGGAGTGGTGATGAGGTAAGGATTCTGACTAGGTTGCCTTCCCCACAACACTACGCGGTCATACCCCACGTGGATCGCCTCAACGTGAAATACGGACGTGAAGGTAGTAAGGTCTTGGACGAGAAGACCGCGGAGTTACTTGGGTTTTTCTCTGTTCGCGGCCGATTCTTGAACGAGGAAACGATAGGTTTAGAGATGAAGAGTGACGAAACGGTGTTGCTTCGGAAAGTAAAGAGCGTGGTTGAGGATGTTTCAGAAAGTGATGAGTGCTTCGTTACGTCAGGACGTGGAATGCTTACGTGCGTGTCCGCGTACCTAGTAAGGCTTCTCGAACTACTTAGTGATCCTGTGAGTGGGCGAGTTCCTAAACTCGTTCTCTCATCACCTAGCGAAGTATCAGAAGCTTTCTTGAGAGGAGTTTTCGAGAGCGCTGACATCATATTAGGTGGTGGGGAGCCCTACCTAGTCTTAAGAAGTGAGAGTAGGGCTTTCTTGGAGGGAATTCAGTTATTATTGCTACGTAGCGGTATCTTATCCTCTATTCTTGACTGTGAGGAGGGCTTGAATGGCTGCAAATCCCACGAGCTCGTGGTGAGTGGAGGGAGGAACTTAAGCGTATTCTTAAGCAGAGTAGGGTTCATCTCAGAAGGTAAGAGTCGTGAGTTAACTTCATTAATCAAGTCGAGCGAGTTAGGTGAGGACCCAATAAGTGATTTCGGCTGGGACGTTGTTAAGTCCGTGAAACGATTTGAGGACTTGGTGAGGGTCTATGATTTCCACGTGCCCGGGACGCACTCGTTCTTCACCAACGGGCTGCTATCACATAATACTGCTAAGTCGGCTCTGGTTAGGAGAGCTGCTGAGTTACTTAACGCTAAGTTCTTTAAGTATTTGCTGACTAGGTATACGGAGCCTTCAGAGCTTTTCGGGCCTTTAGATATTAGAGCTCTTGAGGAGGGGAGGTATGTTAGGTTGACTGCCGGTAAGTTGCCTGACGCTCAGATAGCTTTCCTGGACGAGATATTCAAGGCTAACTCAGCTATCTTGAACGCGCTTAACACTCTCCTCCAAGAAAGGATACTTTACGACGGGTTCACGGAATTGAGAGTTGATTTATGGACTCTCTTCGGCGCTAGTAACGAGGTGCCTGAAGACCCAGAGATTCAGTCAGTGTATGATAGGTTCTTGTTAAGACACTTCGTGAGGCCTGTTCAGGAAGACATGTGGAGGAATTTACTGAGGGCTTCCTGGGAATTAGAGAAGCAGAGTTCGTTGAGTCTTAAGAGGGATGACGGCAGTAGGCTGATAAGCATAGACGAGATCAAGAAGATTAACGAGAAGTTGTTTGAGGTAGACTTAAGCGGCGTTGAGGGTAAGCTGCTGAGGCTCTTCGCGGCCTTGGAGAGTAGGGGTATCCACCTAACCGACAGACGTAAGGGTAAGTCCCTGAAGATCGTGGCGGCTAATGCCGTGTTGAGTGGCAGGATGCACGCAGTGGAGGAGGACCTGCTCGCTATTAAGTACGTGGCCGTGAGAGACTGGGAAGACGTGGAGAAGGTTAGTGCGGTCTTGGCGGAGGAGTTGAGGACCCCCTTCAAGTACGTGAGAGAGTTGAGCGAGATAAGAGCTAACTTGAGGGAGCTGTACCAGTACGTTAAGTCTCTAGAAGGTATTGAGAGCTCGTTCGTCACAGCAAAGTTCGAGAATATCGAGAGAGAGCTAGAGATAACTAAAGCTAAGGTAATCAACATAATCAGAGATTCTCAAGACTCTCAAGTTCTTAGGTTAGGTGAGGACGTGCTACACTTAATAAGCAGTATTATGGAGATTGTCAGCAAGAAGGTCGGTAAGGTTGGGTAAAGGTTTCTTGTCAGGGGTTGATTACGGGGATCCGGTCATCCAGTATAGGGGGGAGAAGATAGTTAAGCTCTCGTCTAAGCTAGGCTTGAGGAAGGAATTCATTACTGCTGAGTTAGCCACGGACTTCTTCTACACCCTTTACTTACCTCACGCGCTAGTGGTTGAGGGTTCCGAGGTAGATAACCTGCACTACAACTTGATTAAGGCGCTCAACGAGTCTGAGGAACTACTTAATATAAAGAAGCACACAATACTGGACTCATTCATATCCACGCTCGCGACGATCGCTATCCTGCAATACTTCACGGAGTTTCTTGAGGATAAGAGGGAATTTATTAATGCGAGGGAGTCGAGGAACGCTCAAAACGAGTTTCTGAGATCTCTTCTGAGAGAGTCTTTAAGGAGTGTGGCACAGGAGGTTGAGACTATGAAGAAGCTTGAGCGTCTCTACACGACAGGCGTTCAGCCGGGTGCTGGGAGCGAGTTTGATTTAGAGGAGGATGCTGAGAAGGTCTTAAAGCTAGCTAAGACAGCTGACGTCAGCAAGATCCTGGAGGTTCTCTCTCTAATACCTGACGTAGTCAAGAAGGCTAAGAAAAAATACGAGAGATTCAACAGGGGCGAGTTTAACGGTTACGACTTAGGAAGTGATTTAGAGAGGTTAGTTCCCACGCAGCTAGCCTTCCCCCGCGAGTACATCTTGCTAAGCTACGTTGAGTCTAAGCTCCTCCTCTACGATAAGAAGATCAGCAAGTCCTTAGGTCCTCTCTATCTACTAATAGATAAGTCGGGTAGTATGGAGGGGGAGAAAATAGAGTGGGCTAAGGCGACCGCCATAGCGTTACTCATAAAGTCTAGGAGGGAGGTACGCGAGTTCTACTTGAGATTTTTCGACGGCGCCCCGCACGAGTTAATAAGAGTTTCTAGAAAAGCAAGCTTTTCCGAATTCCTGAGTCTCATGAGGAACTTAGCCAGGGTCAAGAGTGGTGGGGGGACGGACATAACCAAAGCTATAACAACAGCGTGCGACGATATAATCAGTAGCGGGGTGGTCAAGAGGGATTCCGACGTGGTAATCATAACGGACGGTGAGGACACGCTTTCCGTGACTACCCTAAGGCGAAAACTGAGACAAGCCAACGCCAGGTTGTTTTCCGTCATGATACAGGGAGATAACAAGGACTTGAAGATGTTGAGTGAGAAATACCTGACGGTGGGCACCCTCGATAAGAACACTATATTGAAG
>DAIRVF010000047.1:0-8029 GCA_036802965.1 Zestosphaera sp. | reverse complement strand
TCGGGGTGACCCCTGCCCACAGCTCTCCCTTCATCCACGTGTCCGGGTCATTGCTACGGCTTTAACGTCTATTGAAGGCCCAGTAGTTGTTGATTGTTTTCTTGGGTCTCCAGCCCGTTACGTTTTAAGCTGATTTTGTTTGCTATCATGAAATAACTCGTCTAGGCGATGTGGGCAGTGCTCTAAGCCTGGGCGTAAAGGTTTAGTCGTTCTGATTGGAGATCTCGGTTTGTGGGGTGCTGAGAAGGGAGTAAAACGTTACTTCTTAACACCTATTTTCTTCTTTTTTGGTCTTAAAGACTTGCTCTTACATCTTCTACACTTCGTAGCTCCCGGAGGGTTTAACGCGCCACACCTCCTGCAGACGAGCTTATTGAGTACTCTCGCCTCAACTATTTTCATCGCTTCAGGATCCGTTACCGGCATCTTGACACCGTAATAAAACCTTAAGTGAGGCTTAAAAGCGTTATGACTAAGGTCTCACGTTTTAATGATTTGGAGGAGATCTGAAGAAGAAGGTTCGTTACTCGGCTCTTATTCTTACGACATTGCCAGTGATCTGGGTTAAGATATCCTCTATTACTTCCCTTCTCTTGAACGGTAAGTTTCTCATCTCGAATTTAGGTATCCTAATCACGTACTCGACCGTGCCATCAGGTAACCATATAGTGTTTACGCTGGTTATTCGAGCTGGGAATACTAGTTGCTTCACGACCTCCTTCAAGTCTTTAGTGTTGGTTATTATTCTCGTCTTGGTCTTCAATCTCTCACCTAATACCCAGCTGAGTTTATTCAATGATCTGGGGTCTGGAGTGTTGTCTCTCACGTCCTGCAATATGATTACTAAAGCTCCCTCACTTGTTACGCTACGCACGTACTCCATATCTTTCAGAAACTTAAAGTCAGGGAGCTCCTCTAAATCAAGCAATTCCCTCATCACGTCCACCTCATACTCTTTCACAGAGCCACTCCTAACTATGGATTGACACCTAGGGCACAGCACCCCGGTTTTCACACACAGCGTGTCTAGCGGTATCCTCAACTCCTCTCAGCACTCCCAAATCCTTCTAATTAATTCACTAATAAATCAGCATAAACCCTATTTAAATTAAGTTATTACCGGAAACACTCTATATAGTATAAGTTTAAGCGTTAAGACGCGTTGGTGGGGGTGTATGAGAGCAGTTTCTTTTGATTTGTGGTTTACTCTGATTTACGAGGATGAGGCGGATGTGAGAGAATATACTTTAATGCGTGTTAAAGCTATACACAAAGCCCTCAGCGAGTTCGGTGAAATGACCTTAGAAGACGTGTTGAGTGTTTATGAATCCTTAAAATTCGCTAGAGAATTTCTTAATGCTGAATCGCTGATTAAGTTGGTTTCCCTAGCTCTAGGAATTAAGTTAAGTCGTGAGAAACTCAGGAAGTTAACGAATATCTACGTTGAGTCCACCAGAAACTTCGTTCCTAAAGTCAATAACGAGGTTTATGAGGTATTACCTAAAATTAAAGAATTGGGTTTGAAGACAGCTGTAGTTAGCAATACTTCATTCTCTGAGAGGGGCGTTATAGCGATGCTTAAGAATCTCGGGATTGTTGATTATTTTGACGTGATAGTGTCTTCCTCAAGCTTAGGTTTTAATAAGCCGAACCCCAGAATTTACAGGTACTTGGTGAGGAAGCTGGGTTTAAGACCTCAAGAAATACTTCATGTTGGCGATTCATGCGTTAATGACGTGCTGAGTCCCTTGAGTGTTGGGTTGCGAGCAGCTCTATACGTAGGGCTCAGGAAGGGTAAGGACGTGACCTTATGTTCAAAACTAGATGTTCCGGTCCTGCATAACCTGAACGAGTTGTTATGGAAGAATTTAATAACTCGCAACACTACCTGAGGTCGGTATCCCGCGATGAAGTGTGCTATGTGTGGTCAGCGCGACGCTGTGGTGATGCAGAGGCATACCGGGAGAGCTTTATGTAGGGAGTGCTTCGTAAACGACATAGTATCCAGGGTTAAGAAAGAGGTTATGAGTTTTAACATGTTCTCAGCTAGTGACCGCTTAATGATTGCTGCATCAGGAGGTAAAGATAGTTACGTACTCCTAGACGTAGTCCTCAAATTACACGACCCGTCTAAGGTAGGCGTGATAACGATCGTTGAGGGGATAGAAGGTTATAATAGGTTGGAGGATGTCGAGAAGGTTAGGAGGTTAGCTAGCATGAGCGGGGTTGACGTCTTTTTGTTAAGTCTGAAGGATTATGTGGGTTATAGCCTAACTGAGTTAGTCAGTATAGGATTCAGTAAAGACGTTAAGGTAAGTCCCTGCACTTTCTGCGGTATTTTGAGAAGGAAGGCGATTAACGAAATAGCTAGGGAATTAGGATATACTAAAGTCTTAACAGCCCACAACTTAGACGACGAGGCACAGACAATCATCATGAACATCCTCAGAGGGGATCTCTTCAGACTCGTTCAGACCTTACCGAACGGACCTATGCTCAGCAAGCTCTTTGTGCGTAAAGTGAAGCCCTTAAGGAAAATATATGAGGAAGAGATAGCTATTTACGCGCACTTAATAGGTTATGAGTTCCAGACATCGGATTGTCCTTACCTCAGGTACTTCCCCTCACTTAGGGCTAGAATTAGGGAATACCTCTATAAGCTTGAGAGAGAAAAACCGGGTGTGTTGCTTGAATTAATAAATAGGGTAGACGCGGCGTTAGTTAAGTACGTAAGCCATTACGTGAACTATCCTGAACTACCGAGGTGTGCCGTATGCGGTGAACCAACAGCTTACGGGAGGAAGTACTGCATGGCTTGCGAGCTACTCACGATGTTGGGAATCAATCCATCCTACAACCGGAGTCCTTCTCCACCAATTCATGAGGGGCGTTAGTTCGGGTGTGGCCGGGAGGTTAAGGGATGAGTCCTTCACGTAGCTTTCTTAAAATATCTTCAATCTCGTCGTAGTTTGGTTCTACTCCAGGATCTTCTGAGACCCACCTATACCTAACGAAGTTCTCAGGATCAACTATTATGACTGCTCTCTTAGCTAGTTTTCTGAGTGGTAAGTTACCTAGTTGTGGGAGGACCACATCATATAATTCTATGACCTCCCTATTATAATCACTTAGTAATGTGAAGTTTAGTTTATTTAATTCTTTGAAAACTCTTAGAGCAAACGGGCTGTCAACGCTTATGGCTATAACCTCGGCATCGAGTTTGTTGAGCATACTCATACGATCCCTGAAAGTACAAAGCTCCTTAGTGCAAACAGATGTGAAAGCGCCTGGGAAGAACACAAGCACAACATATCTTCCTCTAGTCACGAATTCTGATAAGCTTCTTAACCTTAAGTCAGTGTCCAGTAGCTTAAAGTCAGGGGCTTTCTCATTAAGGTAAACCAAGATTAATCACCTAATACTATCTTTGTAAGAAAGCTTATAAATAAATCTGTTATAGATACTTGAGATCTAATTTCCTCGCTACCTCCTTAAAGCTTCGTTTATTAAACCCCTTAAATTCATCGGTTTCTCGCTAAACAGTTCTTTACTCATATACTCTACGTTACTAGGTATCCTAGGTTTAAACTCCATTTTAGCGAGTATGTCCTTCTCTATGTCTATATCAGGAGCTACTTCAGCTAGTTCTATACCTTTATCTCCTAACTTGAATACGGCTCTCTCAGTCACGAAGAAGACTTTCTGACCCTTCTTAACGCTGTAGTCGCCACTATACACTATCTTATAAACTTTCTTAACGAATTTGATCACGTTACCGTCTTTAATTATCTTTAATGTATTTCCTGATACTTCTATCTTTCTCTCGCCCGCTGTGAACTCTCCGGCGAAATATAGGTTGGGAGCTCCGAACGCTATCACCGGAAATCCGCCGGCACCAGGCATTCTGCCGGGAAGGAAAGCAGGGTTTACATTACCCGACTCATCGACTTGCATGAATCCTAATGAGGCAGCGTCTATTATCCCTCCCTCATAATTAGTGAACATATCCGCCATAGGTACCACGGCGAAGTACCCTTTAGAAGCTCCGAAGTCCGAGCCTGTTAGAGCTACTCCACCGAAAGGACCTGACTCAACGGTTGTATAAATAAATTCGTCTATACCTTCTTCAGCAATAACTGACGTGACATCAGCAGGTATTCCTATACCAAAGTTAACTAGTATTGGTCTCCCTAGAGAAGCCACGAGAGACGCTAGCTCGAGCGCTATCCTCCTAGCTATGACTTTCCTAACACTTAATTGAAGAACGGAAGACCTCAGGTTTTTTTCTGGAGGTATGATCTCCCCTGATATTGTCGGATCATACAAGATGTTGTCGGTCTGACCGTGAAAATCTAGCGTCTCGGGAGCTACTACGACGTAATCTACTAGCGGTGCAGGTACGTGTACGTTCCTAGGACACATAGATCCAGCTCTAGCTAACCTCTTAACCTGAGCTATAGTTATCCCTTTCTCTGGACATGCCTTAGCTGACTGAACTATAGCTAGTACGTTAAGTAACGCTCCTTCATGTTCCATGGATATATTCCCTATCTCATCAGCTGTAGTACCACGTATTAACGCGACGTTAGGTTTAGGACACTTATACATTAGGTATTCTTCCTCACCTATGGTAACCAAGTCTACTCTACAGGTCTTCCTCTCCTCAGCTAAACCGTTTATTAGACCACCACCATATCTTGGGTCAAACATGCTTCCTAAACCTACCTTGGTGAGTACTCCTGGTCTCCCAGCAGCTACCTCTCTAAACCAGTGTGAGACGATGCCTATAGGCCAATTATAACCCTCAATTATGTTACTCTCTACTAACTTAGCTATGTTAGGAACCCAACCGTAGAAAGGTATTAAGACCCCTCTCAAGAAATCGTAGTCTTTACTCTCGATCATCTTCTTCCCGACGAGATCTAAGCCCTTGCCAGGCGTTCCTGGACATGTCTCAGCAATGATGAACAAGTTCTTTGGGTGACCGCTGATTAAGTAACTATCATAAAGCTTATTTAATAGGTAGGCTGGGGTAGCGATCATGTTAAAACCTGACACAGCAATAACTGAACCATCTCTTATGCGTCGTAACGCTTCATCAGGCTCGACGATCTTACTAAGCATTAAATCACCAAACGAATAACAATAACTTTAACTTAAAAAGAAGATTAGGTAGGTTTCTAAACGGTGATCAAAAAGCTAGGTCTACCACCACCTTACTATAGCTACCTTCCTATCCGTGAAGAAGTCCACTACATCTATTTGTGGGTGGTGGCTGCCTAGACCTGCTAATCTCTTCCCGCCGAACGGGAACCAGCCTACTGGTGCTGCTATCCCTATGTTAACTCCTACGTTACCTACGTAGACTCTATGCATGAATTCTCTAGCCCACTTACCGCTCCTAGTGAATATGGATGCTGAGTGATGATACTTATTCTTGTTAATCCATTCAATCGCCTCATCTAAGCTCTCCGCTCTCAGTAGGTTGGCTACGGGGCCAAATATTTCCTCACGAGCGATCTTCATGTCGGGAGTTACGCCCTCAAGTATTGTGGGCCCTATATAGAATCCGTTCGGGTATTCCGGATTCTTATAGTCCCTACCATCCAAGACTACCCTAGCACCCTCGCTTAACCCTACCTCAATCCACTTAATCACGTTCTCCCTATATTTTCTGCTCGCCATGGGACCCATCTCAGATCTCTCGTCTAGTCCGTAACCTATCCTAATCTTCTTAGCTAGCTCCACGAACGCGTTCTTGAATTTGTTGTAGAAGTCGTCGTCACCTACGATAACGACGTTCTGAATCGCTAGACATCTCTGACCAGTATTACCGAATTTAGAGTCTCTGAGGTTGTGGACTGTTCTCTCCAGGTCTGCGTCAGGCATCACGACCGCGTAGTTTGAGGCGCTACCACCGCCTAAGAATCTCTTGCCGTGTTTGGCTGATAGCTCGTAGAGTCTTAAGGCTGCGGTGCTAGTGCCTACGAAAGCCGTTCCCTCAATTAACGGGTGTGTTACTAAGTACTCACCTAGTTCGTGATCGGTGTAGACTAGGTTGAGAACTCCTGGCGGTAGCGATTCAGCCAGAATTTCTAGAGTCATCATCATTGGTAGTGGTGTCGTGCCGCTAACCTTAACGACTAGGGTATCACCTAATACTAGCGCGTACGGTATGAACCAGAATGGTATCATTATGGGGAAGTTATAAGGACCTACTACAGTGAAGACACCGAGGGGTTCTCTGATCAAGATTTCATCGATACCCTTAGCGATCTCTTGCTGATACTCCCCCTTAGCTAGGGCGTAAGCTACTGATATAGCTGCCTCAACGTTCTCTATAGACCTCCTCAAATCACCCCTGGATTCCCTAATTACCTTACCGTGGTTTTGCGTATTTACTCGAGCTAGTAATTCTTTGTTTTCCTCGAGCAAGTATTTCATCCTGAAGATGTACTGCAGCCTATCTGGTACTGGCATAGTGCTCCAGGATTTGAACGCCTCGTACGCGGCCTCAATAGCTTCATCAACTTCCTCCTTAGTAGCTAGAGGCATTTCAGCTATTACTTCACCTTTCCCCGGATCATAGACTGGTGTGTACCTGTCTGTAGCTGACTCTACCCACTTACCGTTTATGAAGAGCTTCATCTTACCGTAGTGTGTTTTAGGTGGTTGTAAAACCGACACTTTTATTTCGCCTCCTTAATGACCTCCTTCAAGGACTCTTCTAGAATGTCTAAACCTTTATTCAGTAATTCCTCTTCGATAGTCAGTGGTGGGTGTAGCCTAACCACGTTTAAGTATAGTCCAGCTCTCAAGAGTAGTAAGCCCTTCTCCCTAGCTTTGTTAATGACCTTTAGTGCTTCGTCTGTTGCTGGCTCTTTAGTCTTACGATCCTTGACTAGTTCGATCGCCTGCATCACGCCTAATCCTCTAACATCTCCTATCAGCTCATATTTTTCGTACATCTCGTTCAGTCTCTTCCTTATTATCTGACCCAACCTCTCAGCTCTCTCAGGCATCTTATCCCTCAACATTATTTCTATTACTTTCAAAGCCGCAGCACATGATACTGGGTTACCCCCGTAAGTCCCCCCGAAACTTCCTGGGTAGGTTTTCTCCATAATGCCCTTCTTACCTACGATCGCTGAGAGAGGTAATCCATTAGCTATTGCTTTAGCCGTAACCATTATGTCTGGCTCAACACCGTAATGTTCTATAGCCCACATCTTCCCTGTTCTAGCCCATCCTGACTGTACCTCATCATCTATTAATAGTATCTCGTGTTCTTCAAGGAATTTCTTAAGCTCCTTGACGTAGTCTGTAGGAGCTACTACGAATCCTCCCTCACCCTGCACCATCTCCATGAGGAAGGCTGAGATTCTCTCGGGAGGTACTCTAGCGTGTGTAAACCATTTCCTCACGTAGTCTAGGCATGCTAGACCGCATTGTGGGTATTCGTGCTTGAACGGACACCTATAGCAGTAGGGGTAAGGTATGAGCTCAACTCCGGGCATCATGGGTTCAAGACCCACCTTATACGGCTTATATTTCCCTGTAGTAGCTAGTGCGTAACCGTAGGTTCCTCTCCCGTGGAAGGAGTTCTCATAGGCTACCACATAATATCTTCCGGTAACCTGCCTAGCTATCTTCACCGCGTTTTCGATAGCCTCGGAACCGCTATTCTGTAGCAAGACTTGCTTCTCAGATGTTCCGGGAGCTATCTTAGCTAACTTCTCAGCAAGCTCCACGTACGGTGCGTAATTCATGACCATAAAGCAGACATGCCATAACTTCCTTAACTGAGCCTCAACAGCCTCAATCAATTCCGGGTTCGCGTGACCTAACGTCGTCACGCCGATACCGCAAGTAAAATCCACGTACTCCTTACCGTTAACATCATACAGTAAAGCATTCCTTCCTCTATCAATAGTTATGGGATGATATAACGTAACGCCTTTCATAACATACTTCCCACGAGAATCTAAGTGAGGGTCTGAATCCATAGAGTATCACCATGGAATCTCTT
>DAIRVF010000046.1:0-8170 GCA_036802965.1 Zestosphaera sp. | reverse complement strand
CGACACTTGATATATTGAGGCTAGCCCTGCTAGTAGGAGTATCTTACCTAAGAAGCCCAACGTTGGGGGAGTGCCTATCAGTGAGAGAACGGAGAGCAGAGCTGTTAAGGTGGGCTTGCTAGCTACTCTTGCCACATACCCTAGCTTACTTATGTCTCTCGTATGCGTCATTATCTCGACAGTACCTGAGTTCATGAATAGGGAGGCTTTAAAAACTCCGTGGGCTATTGAGTATGTCAGCGCCGCTGTGAGGAGTAAGTCTATCTTGAAAGCACCGTAAGAAGCTAGCGCTATCGTTATTAAGCTAGTGTTTTCGATGGTGCTGTAAGCCAGGATCCTCTTAATATCTGCTTGTATGAGGGCTTGTAAACCTCCGTACGCTACGGTTAGAGACGCAAAAACTAGTAGTGCGTAGTACACGTACATAGACTCGATAGAGGGCACTACCAAGTAAAACCCGTACACACCCATCTTAACCATCACCCCAGACAAGATCGCTGAAGCTGGGGCGGGCGCTAGTGAGTGCGCGTCGGGCAACCAGAAATGTAGTGGTGCTACAGCAGCTTTCGCTAGTAAGCCGACAGCCACTATTAAGTGAAGTACTGGATTAACACCTAGTAAGTGATGATCTAACTCGTTAAGAGGTAGCTGAAGAGCTCCAGCAAAACCTAACCTTATGGCAGCAATTCCGAGTATTGTGAGGAGAGCGATATCCGCTGGAACCATGGAAACAAGTAAGTACCTAAGCCCGGCAACCAGAGTCCTCCTCTCCACCTCAAAAACTATCGCGAAGAAGCCGATTATCTCAGCAAAAAGCCAGAACATCACGAAACTAATTAAATTCTCTGATACGAAGACTAAGTAAATACTCAAGACAAACAAGTCTATCAATATCGTTAAGTTCCTCCCGGGATACTTATGATGTTCGTAACTTACCGTGTACGGCGTTATGAAGAGAGCTATTATCGAAGCTAGTAAAGCGAATAAGCCTTTAACAAAACTTGTTGATTGACTAACTAATAAAGTCGAGTAAAACAACATCACTAGAGGAGAGCAATACCTCACGAGTAATGAGATGCGTGAATACCTAGATTTGATCGCGTTACCTATGATGTAGAGCGTGAATGACGTGAACGCGACGACGTAAGGATACACCCATACATCTATCAAGGTTCTCTACCCCCACACCAATATCTTTGTCTCAGCGTTTAAAAAGGTATAAGTATTCGTTTCCATACATAAAGATTCGCTCAAATTATTTAAATTCATTCAACCACCTCCAAGAATCTTACTTAATTCACTCACTGAGTTAACGTACTTGCTTAAACCTTCAATACTTAACAAGTCTTCCGCGTGGCTCATTAATTCATTCATTATAGCTCCCTGAGCGATCATGATACCTAAAACCAGGAGTGACGCAGCTAAGATCAATAATATTGACGTCGGGATAAGTAGTCGGTCTCGAACACCACTCTCCTCAGAACTCCTCCCCACAACCAGTGTGTAAATGACTTTGAAGTAGCCGAGAGCTGAGATTCCTGAGATGATGACTATGGATATAGCGTGTAGGGGTAGTCCGGCGTTCATTAAAGCAGTAAACATGATAAACTTACTGAAGAACCCGGCTAAGGGCACAACACCTAGTAAGCTTAAGAAACCTAAGATTATGGATGCCGTGATTAGGGGGTACTTGCTGCCCAAGCCCTGCATCTTAGTTAGGTTAGTGGAGCCTACTACTATGGAGAGAGTTCCTAAACCTATGAAGAGCATGAACTCGCCGATGGCGTGTGTTATCATGTGGAGTAAGACACCGCTTAAAGCCTCTGCTGAAGCACTTAGAGGCACTCTAGAAACTAGAGCGCCAAAAGAAGTAAATATTATACCTATGTGACTTATTGTCGAGTAAGTAAGCAATCTCTTCACGTTTTTCTGAGGGAACATGAGTAGAGCTCCTAAATATCCTGTCACCAAGCCTAGGAAACTCAACACTATCAATATGAGGTCTCTGAAAGCGACGCCCCATAAAGGAAAAGCTAACACAGTGCTATAAGCTGTGAAAAGAGTTATGAAAAGTCTTATAACGCCGTAAGTACCGACCTTATCAACTATGCCTGCAAATAACGCTGAGACAGGGGTCGGCGATTCCGCGTAAGCGCTAGGCATCCAGTAATTGTTAGGGAACACCCCGGCCTCGAAATTAAGTGCCCACAGCATTAGGGCTACCGCTAGGGCAGAGCTTATAAACACGTTACCGTAACACCACTCACCAATGCATTTCCCAGACCAGATCTCCAAGTATTTAGAAGCTAGTTGAGGGTCTTGATGAGTCTTAACTATCAAGTCAGCAATATTCACTGTCCCGAAGGACGCGTAGATAAAGATAACGCCGAAGAAGAATAACATGGTGGCTAGAGCTCCTATGAAGCTGTAAGCCATGGAGGCTTCGACAGCCCACTTCCTCCTCCTAAAGAACGCTACTAACGCGTAAGAGGAGACGCTGAGTACCTCAAGCATCACGAAGAAATTAAATAGATCGCCGGTGTATAAGCAGCCAAGCACTCCGGCCAATAGTAAGAGGATTAGCGTCGAAAACCATTCATACCCAGACTCAATCTTACTAAAATACCAGTAAGTGTAGAGTGATGAGAAGAAGAATAGTGTAGCGGCTAGGAAACCTAAGATACCGTTAAGAGAGTCAACAACGTATACTATGCCTAGAGGCGGTGGCCACCCGCCGAAGGAATACGTTAGGACATTGCCTTTCATTACCTCCAGTAAGTTGGTCAGGGTTAGAACAACCACGAAGAAGGTGGTCACCGTGGTTGCTGTGGCGTAGAGAACGCGGGACCTAAACTTAAGTGTTAGGATAGGCAATATGAAAGCAACTAAGACGGGCACCACAGTCACTAAACCAACCGAGGACCCATTCATTTAACTCACCTAATCAAAGATTTTCAAAGCGTACTTATCAAAAACCTCACTAACTTCCTTGTATGACTCTTCAGGTATTGTTGTTTTCGCGTAAATCCAGTGAACGTATATGCTCCCTTTCTCCTTATTGAGATCGACCACGACAGTGCCAGGAGTGTTGGTTATTGAGAGGGAAACCAAGGTTATCCCGTAATCGTTTCTCGTCTTAATAGGCATCTTGACTATGGCGGGTCTTAAGTCTAGCTTAGGGCTTAGACTCAGCCTTACCAGGAGTAGATGTGCCTTAACCTCATCTATGAAGAAATACCTGAGAGCGAATCTGACTAAGCTAACAAACCTCCTTAAACTTAAGCTCTTCCTCCAATCCTCTATTAACAGGTTAGAGGTAAGTACGCCTACGATCACAGCAACCAAGACTCCCGTAATTATGTCATAAAGTCTTAAAGACCCGGTATACACCACGTAAATAGCGAATGAGAGTAGTGCCGGGACTATAGATTTATACAGCCTCTTCATGTATATACACCCTCTTAGCCCTACCTATCTCATCCACGTTCACCGTCTTGAAGTGGTAACTAACGTGGAGAACTATTGTCGTTAGGAAGAGTGTTACGGCAAGACCTATAACTATCGCTGTTAAGACGAAGGCTTGTGGTAATGGGTCTACAGATCTCTCAACAAATTCTTTAAGAGTTTCTGGGGTGGGACTCAGGTCTGTTAAGACCGGTGGTTGGAGTAGGAGTCCGGGTCTCCAAAGCTTGTAACCGACTAAGATGGTAAACATGTTCACAGTATCTTGGAATATCGTTAATGCGATAAGCTTCTTTACTAGGTTAATCTTTGAGACCACACCGTAGAGTGATATCGCTACGTTAAAGTAGAGGGATATTACAGTTAACATGAACATGAATTTAATTAACTCAATATCCAAGCTCCTCACCCTCAAGTTCTTTACGTAGTGTCTCGTCTCTACTGAGTAGTATGGTGAAAACTAGGGTAAACCCGCTAGCAACAGCCAGGAACTCGAAGAGGTTATAGAAGAATAATGAACCACCTAACGGGACGTCTAGTAGGTATGGAGGGTATGAGAGCGTTGAGATTGTCTTGGCTTGGTTCTGGAAAATATATCCTTGAGCACCGGTTAAGAAGCCTAGGATCAGGAGAGCTACGGACGTAAAACCTAGTAGAGCTAATGAGGCGTTCCTTATAGTGAGTAACTTACTGTAGGATATCCTCCTCTCAATAAAGAACTGCTTACCGAAAACCACTAGCAAGAGTAGTGGGGCTACTGAAGCTATCGCCCCGCCCTGAAACCCCCCGCCAGGCGTTAAGTGCCCGTGAAGAGCTGTTGAAGCCGCCACAGTCAATATTGCCAGAGTCACTATAGCGGTGACCCTCTTGACGACTAAGCTTAACCCAACACCACCAACAAACTCAGGTATTTTAGAAACACTCCGGAATAGAGTTAGTGCAGCGAGTATCGCACCATAGAAAACAACGGTCTCGAAGAGAGTGTCTAGTCCTCTGTAATCCCAGACTATAGCGGTTACGGCTTCAGGTGACGCCGTCCACAACCAGGTAATTCCCTGATTGTATGTCAGGTTTAGATAATTACTCGCTATAACCCTAACATCTTGAGGTGGTAGGTCTCCCAGCCCACCAGAGTAGGTGAGGTATGTGAGTGCTAATATGATTATAACGAGTAATGACACGAAAATGAAGTCTCTCAACATTAAGTCATCACCTCGTACCTACCTACCTTCTTAACGAGGAGTATGATTATTAGGGGGTAAATCCCTACAGCTACCGCAACATACACTAAGACTATGTCAGGAGCTAGTAGGAGGAAATAGATCAGCGCGTAAGCAACGCTCTGAACAGATGAGAAGACCACGGCGTACATTAAGTCTTTAGTCCTGATGGTGAGGAAAGTGAAGAGCACTGAGGTGAGGGCAGAGATACCCATAATTAAGAAGACTAAGTCGACGTAATCCATTATATCTCACCCTTACCTCTATCCTCCTCGAGATGGTCAACAATTATGGGTTTCGTGGGTGCTGCCTTAGCTCTGTGTGTGGCTCTAGCTAGGGCGTGACTTCCCGCACCAGCAAGCAGCAACTCTATGAAGGCGATGACTAGTGAAGCACCGCATAAGAACCACCTGTAAGAACCTAGGAAGTCAGAACCCGCAGCTACTAAAGCAACCCCGATTATGGGCAGGAAAGCACCACCTATGCTACCTACGGTGGCTGCGTGCAGTCTTGTGTAGAAGTTAGGGAATCTTAACATAGCTATTGAAGCAACTAAGTCGAAGAAAACCCCGATAGTTATCAGGAATTGACCCACTATAACTAGTAACCACTCAATCAACGTAGTCATAAGCTAACCACCCAGCTCCCTCGCTTCAAGATATTTAGCTACGTAAATGTCTAGAGAGAATATCCATAATATCAGAACAACCCCGCTAACTATGAGTATGGGGGACCTCAAAACTATTGTTAAGACGGTCATGAACGCTGCTAGATCATACCCTAACGCGTCAACAGCTAAGACCCTATCAGATAATGTAGGCCCCTTAATTATTCTGACCATGTATAAAAGAAACGCTATGAAGTAGGGGATCATGAGCATGGTGAGATATGTAGTCACCAACCATTCTAGGTCAGGCATTAGATCCAGCCCAAATTAAAGAAGTGGGACGCCTTTTTAAGTATTCCCTGACTAGTATTAACTTATTTCCAAAACCACGTTTCTCTTAACTAGCTCATCTATTATGAACTCGTATGTCTTGCTATTCATCCCAAGGTATTCTGGGGGGATTACTCCTGCCCCCACGTAATTCTTTAGAACCAGACGCGTGATTAAGGCAGTCATATAGCCCGTCACTCGAGACATAGATGTGAAGCCTTCCCTATACTCGTCATACATGAAAAACCTGATCTCCTCTTCACCACTCCTGCCGTAAACCTCCATCACGGAGAAATCCACTGAGTCATAAGTCATCGCAGGTATTAATAACTTCATAGTAGTCTCTATGAACTCATCTCTGAAAAAGCCCAACTCTTTTAAAATCTTCATCCTAGTTAGGTGGCCGGGCCACCTGAGGGTATATTCAATCAAGTTTCTAGCTTTAATGGTACTCAACAGCGTTCTCAGACCGTCTGTAGGGAATCTCTCGAACTTGAAGTTCCTTATGCTTACCTCCTCAATAACTTCCAGAGGGTCTCTCATCACTAGCTTACCGTTTACTACACACCTAGCTGGACGCAGGTATTCTTCTATTAAGTCTTTAGGAGAGAAAAGCACCTGATGGTACAGGGGTGGTCTGGGCTCCTTAGGTAAGCCGCCAACGTTTATGATAGCTTCGTCTAAGACACCTAACCTGCTCTGCATGTACCCGACTAAGACGTTGCTAAGTCCTGGCGCGAACCCTGCGTCCACAACAATGCTTACTCCTCGTCGTATAGCCTCGTCGTTTAGGGGGAGCGGGTCTTCAGGCATGAAAGACACGTCAACAAGATCACGCCCCGCAACCAAAGCCTTCCTAAGTATTTTGAAGCCGAGAAAACCAGGTAACGCGTTAACTACAATGTCATAACCTCTAAGTATTTCCTCAAGTACTTCGTCTTTAGACAAGTCTAGCTTAAGCGTCTTAGCAAACCCCTCAACCTTCTTTAACCTAGCCTCATCCCTGTCCACAACTGTAACCTCAAAATCACTGCTTAAATCATACGCTGTTAGAGTCCCCACGCTACCAGAACCCAATACTAAAACTTTCATGACGTAACCCTCGTGTAAAATATTTCAGGGATCCAAAATAAATTTTAAAGCATACTCACGACTGAAAGCCCGCATTTCAGAGCATGAATCTCTGACAAGATAAAAGTGTAAATCTCTGAGAGCTTCGCTAGCTAACACCTCACGATAACTAACTGCTTTAGGTAGATACGTCCCGAGACCAAGCTTTAAATTTGTTGAGGATGTATTAGGTTTAGAGACCTAGGTGGGTAGCTAGAGATGCTCAAGATCACACTAGAAGTATTCACTAGCCTTAAGGAGAAGCTTGGTTGGTCTAAGAAAGAATTGATTATTAGTGCTTCAGAGTCAACGACCCTGAAAGAAGTCTTAGACGCTGTGCCGGAGCTAAAGTCTTTAATAGTAGAGCAGGATCTCCTCAAGAAAGGCTTCATAATCTTAATTAACGGCAGGCACGCTGAGTTTTTAGGAGGACTTCACGCGATTATCAGAGACGGCGATACCATAGATGTATTCCCTCAGAGCGGCGGGGGCTAATCAGAACATGCTTGAGTTGACGTCAAGTGTTTAAGTACTTTATTAACGCACCACTCAGTATAGAAGCTTCTGAGACCTAGGAAATACATAATCCTTCTTACTAGATCCGGCTTTAGGCTAGCTCCGGCAGCTCTCGGATGACCACCCCCGCCCATCGAGAGTGCTACCTCCCTCACGTCAAAGGTTCTAGACCTTAAGCTGATAGAACCTCTGCGACATATTACTGCGATATCGGCCCCATACCTGGATAACAAGGTGTTCGCGATATACGATGTGAGGTGTTCTTCCTGGTCCTTCAAATAATAAACTACCTTAACACCACCGCACTCCCTTATTTTCGCTTTCTTCAAAGCTTTGTCGTAGATTTTCAGCTCTTTTGTGATGGCTTTCTCAACTACGTCGCTTATCTCAGAGTCTATGGTGCCGTCGAAGTCTGCTAGCTTCCTAAGAGCTTTCTCCTTCCAAGAAGCTCCTCCGACGTAGCCTACGTATCTTGAGAGGAAATTCCCTCTCCAGTCATTCATTAACCATAAGTCAACAGAGCATGCTGCCCTAACCAACTCCTTGGAGGCCTCAACCCCTAAATACTTGTAAACCACTCCAGCACTGCAAGTCGATCTATCGACGTAGAGGCTCACCCCTAGCTCAATGAGTTCATTGATCCATGACTCTTCCCACACGTGATGATCAAACCAGAAAACCTCACCACCGGAACCCAAGATTCTCTTAACATTCTCCTTAATTTTATCGAAGGAGGTTTTGTTAACACCTATATCTGTTATGTAGACAGTGCTACCATTAGGTACCCCGGCTAACCTCACGTGGAGGTTATGCGGTTGTGTGAAGTAGATCCTGTCTAGGTGACCAAATTTCTTTAGAATTAAGGCTCCTGAAGCAACCCCGTCTAGATCCGTATGAGTTATTAGTACTCTCCGCACCTTATGTT
>DAIRVF010000045.1:0-8395 GCA_036802965.1 Zestosphaera sp. | reverse complement strand
AGTACGAACGAAGTTAAGGTTGTTGAGTTAGAGGGTCAAGGAGATATCTACATGTTTTTAAGGATAGACGTAGGTATTCGAGGTCTCTTCACATTACTTACAGGAAGGCTTACCGTAAAGTCTTCTTTCTTCAAGGAGAGGAGGATTGAGGGAGCTTTAGTAAAGTTTCTAGACAACCTTCGTAGGAAAATGATATATGAATTACCACTCATAGTGGAACCTCTTAAGAGGGGGAAAGTAACGCCGCCACAACCCGCACAGCCCGTAGTCGAGCCGGTTAAACCAGCCCCCGCGGCACCACAACCTAAAGAAGAAGTTAAAGTTGCTGAAGAAGTAAAACCCCCAACACCACCGTCCAAGCCCCTAAAGCCTGCAGTACCTTTCGAGGAATTAGGAGACCCGAGAGAGCTTGAAGACGAGGTTTTCCTAAGCATGCTAATACTTAAGTCACAATTAATCAGTAACTTAAAGAGAGAGGTTAGCGGTGACGCGATAATCCCTGCAGTCATGAGTATCTACAGGGAGAGCAAAATAAGCGCAATGTACAGCAATTGGGTTGATGAAGAAGGTAACAGAGTTAAGGCCTTGATACGTGACGGCAATCTAACCGGTTTTAGGGTGGAGGGTAAAGACGGGAAAATCCTTAACGGTAGGGAAGCACTCGAGTTCGTGGCAAAACTGGGGAAGAAAACCTGGAGAATCTACATCTACTCCGTGACTACGTAGTCTAGCTGTTCTCCCTGCTCTGTGGTTCTGGGTATACGGTGGCCTCCCAACCCAGCTTATCCTTAATCTTACTCTCTAGCTTAGTAGCTATCTCATGAGCTTCCTCAAGCTTCATAATGTAACTCTAGACCCCCAACTCTAAGAAACCTAATATTCCTGCAATCTTAAAAGCAACCCGACTTCAAATCTTGCTACTAAACCGTTGCCTGATTTATCGTTTTTCTTCTTAAAATCCTTATAAGTCCCTACATATTTAATCATTTATTGGTGGGCCGGTAGCTCAGCCTGGAAGAGCGCTCGGCTTGCAACCGAGAGGCCCCGGGTTCAAATCCCGGCCGGTCCACCACGACATTAAATGAAAAGTGGGTTGGGTTTTTCCTTAATCTTAAGTCTTTTGTTTGTTCTTGAGTAGCATGTATACCCTTTCAGGCGTGATCGGTAACTCGGTCACGTTCGCTCTTATCGCATGTGCGACCGCGTTCGCTATGGCTGCCGCCACGGCGTTGAATGAGGGCTCTCCGAAGCCTTTAGCTCCCAGAGGTCCTTTCCTGTATTTTGCTTCAACCCATAAAGGTATTATCTCTGGCACGTCCTTGATTGTGGGTACATAGTAGGTTGATAAATTGGGGTTGCTTACCCTACCCTCTTTATCGTGTATTAACTCCTCCATTAACGCGTACCCTAATGCTTGAATAGCCCCGCCCTCGGCATTGAGTTCCGCTCCTATCCTGTTTATTACCTTGCCTATATCGTAAGCGGTGAAGATCTTGTTCACTTTTACTAGACCGGTCTCAATATCCACGTCCACGTCCGCGACTATGGCTCCGAAGGTGTACGTTATGTACGGAGCTCCCTGACCAGTCTCCTCATCCCATAAAGCCCTAGGAGCTCTGTAATAACCGAATTCCTGGAGCGGGACACCTAACCAGAAACTCTGCTCAACAACATCTGCCCACCTAGTCCTCCTCTTCGGATCAGACGAGCAGTAAACGTCTGGAGCTCTTATAACTACGTCCTCAGGATCGCAACCCAATATGTGTGAGGCTACCTCGTTAAGCCTCTTCCTCAACTTATAAGCCGCAACCACTGTGGCGGCACCGCCCATAACGGTCGCTCTTGAAGCTACTGTAGGACCGGCGTCAGGCGTGGCTGAAGTATCTGGATTCTCTATCTTGAAGTAACTAGGCGGTGCTCCAAGTATTTCAGCAGCTATTAAAGCTAAACCCCACGTAGAGCCTTGACCAAACTCCGTGAGCCCTGTCCTGATAGTTATAGAACCGTCCCTGTTTATTATCAACGTTACCGAGGAGTAGTCAGCTCCCTCAACACCTATAGAGTTCCCATGATAGAATAAAGCAATACCTATACCCTTCCTAATAGGTCCTGTAATCTCGCTATATTTCCTCCTCAACTCAAACCAGTTGGATGCTTCAACAGCCTTTACGACGGCTTCCTCTAAACCAACACCATGTTCCTCGGTGAGTTTCTGCCCGTGGACAGTCTCATCACCGACTCTAAGGATATTCTTCAGTCTTAACTCAACAGGATCCATCCCCAACTCTTCAGCGAGCAGATCCATCTGCCTCTCAACAGCGAAGATTACCTGCGGGTTCCCGAAACCTCTGAAAGCACCGGCGTAGACGTTGTTAGTATAGACCCTCACTACATCTACCCTAGCTGACTGAACCTTGTAAGGTCCTGTAGCGTGAACCGTAGCTCTCCAAGGCACGAAGGGACCTAGTGACGCGTAAGCACCACCATCTAAAACCACGTTGGCTTCAACAGCTACGAGAGTCCCGTCCTTCTTGGCTGCGTGCCTGTACCAAGCTATCATAGGATGCCTCTTACTATGCCCTATGATAGACTCCTCTCTAGTGTGTACGGCTAGAGCGGGCCTGCCCGTAAGGACCGCCGCTAGAGCGGCTTTAGCAGCTACTTCATTAGCTACGTCCTCCTTACCTCCAAACCCTCCACCAACAGCCGGTACCACTATCCTGACCTTATTTAGCGCAAGTCCCAAGACCTTAGCGACAGCTTTCCTGACATCAAACGGACACTGAGTAGAAGCTATCACCGTAACACTTCCATCAGGTTCTGGTATAGCTATTGAGGCCTCGGGTTCCATGTAAGCGTGTTCCTGGAAAGGAGTCTTATAAATACCCTCAACTCTTACATCAGCTTCTCTCATAGCTTTTTCCGCATCCCCCCTCCTTATCTTGTAGTGCACTAGGATGTCACTACCTCTCTCATCGTGTATTAACGTATGTGGCTTCTCCTTCAAAGTCATTAAGTCTACTATATCTAAAGGATTAGTTATGACTGGAAGCGGCTCGTACTCGACGTTGATTAACCCACCTGCTTCCCTAGCTACTAAAGGATTCTCAGCAACGACTAGAGCTACTATGTCGCCCACGTACCTGACCTTCCTGTCAGCTATTAATGGTTGATCAGGTATCACATACCCAACATCATTAATGCCTGGAATGTCCTTGGCAGTTATGATCCTTAAAACGCCGGGGTACTTAGACGCTTCGCTAACGTCGATAGATTTTATGAGTGCGTGAGCATATTTAGTTCTAACGCTATGCACGTAGACTAAGTTGCTGTAAAGCCTAGCGAAGTCAGCCGCGAAGAGCGCTCTTCCCTTAATCTTCTCTACAGCGTCCCAGCGCTGAGTGTAGCGCCCTACGAACAAGAATTCCTTATCCTTGTACTTCTCAAACACTTCCTCAACTATCTTATAGTATTCGGGAACCGTACTCATTCAACTCACCTCAATACCTCCGACTCATCAAAGAATAACTTACCCTCCTTGATGTATTTCGAAGCGAGCTTAACGGCTTTAATGAACCTCAGATAGGAACCACATCTACATATGTTACCATCTAGAGCGTCCCTTATCTCGTCTTCCGTTGGGTCAGGATTCTTGTCAAGCAAATACTTAGAAGCCATTATCACCCCAGGGAAGCAGAAACCACACTGCATCGAGTACGTATCCAGCAAAGCCTTCTGAATAGCGTGTAACTTACCTTCAGGAGCTATGCCCTCAAGCGTCAGTATCTCGGAACCCTCAGCTCTGACAGCTAGCGTTAAGCATGTGGGGATTAGCTTCCCGTTCATTATGACGACGCATGAACCACACTCACCCCTACCACACCCCTCCTTAACGCTCAGTAAGCCAAGCTTGTTCCTGAGCACGTCGAGTAATCTCTCGTAGGGCTTGACCCTGACCCTAACCTCCTTTCCGTTCACCTTAAACGAGACCTCTATGTCTCTGTAAGTATCCCAAGAAGCACGTGAGGTACTCACTTCACTCACCTCTAACCCTCCTACCAACCTCTAATAAAGCTCTCTTAAGCAAGACTTGAGATAAGTGAAGCCTGTACTCAGCTGAAGCCCTATAATCACTTATTCTACCCATCTCCTTAGGCAAGACCTCACGAACAACTCTATCAACGTTACGCTCACTTAACTCCATACCCCTCAACGCGTTCTCCGTCATCAAAGCCCTCTCGGGGAAGGCCCTACCCATGCTATCAAACGCTATCCTTACATTCTTAATTACATCACCATCTAACTCGGCGTAAACACCTACGGCAACATAGCCCATTCCGTGTCCGACCTTCCTATCTAGTTTAATAAACGCTGACGACGCGTTGTCAGGAGGCTCACTAAAGAATACCTCAGTGATTAATTCATCAGGTCTCTTAACGGTCTTCCTCTTATCTAGGAAGAAACTCCTCAGAGGAATAACTCTCTCATCCTCTAGGCTCCTCACCTTAACGCTCGCGTCATAGGTTAGGAGGGTTATCGCTATGTCGGAAAGGGGGTGCGCGGCACCAACGTTTCCCCCGACTGTGGCTACGGATCTTATAAAGGGCGACGCGAAAGTCTTGCACGCGTCTTTAAGCCCGACAAAACGTTTATCTCTAAGTAACTCAGAAGAACTGAGCTCGTCAATAGTTGTTAATGCGCCTATCTTAACCAACCCACCCTCTAACTTAACGTAAGATAATTCACTCCTTAAAGACCATAAATCTAGTAGAGCCTTAAATCTTATTATGCCTTGCCTGTAAAGAACCAGTAAGTCAGTGCCGCCAGCAATAGGAACTAACTCCTCACCGTAAATCTTGAAAGCTTCTAAAGCATCTCTCAAGTCTTTAGGAACGTACACGTCAAACCTGAACAAGAAACCACCTCAAGGATCAAACGATTTGTTACATAAAAATATTAATTGATCAAGATCAATTAAATGATTTCATGAATTAAATAAATAACTGTACTGATGGCATCGAAGATCATTACATATTCTATGTTAAAGAGATCTGCGAGAAACTATGAACTCCCTCACGTTCTTAAGTACTAAGCCTGTTGAGCACTTCCTCAACAATATTTAGTGATTTCACTTGACCCCCCTTCAGCAACGTTATTAATTCTGCCGCTATGGACACAGCTATTTCTTCAGGACTATCGGCCGGGATATCTATCCCTATAGGCCCCCTAAACTTCCTCCTTATCGTCTCCTTATCAACGCCTTCCTCTAACAACCTCTTAACAAACTCTGTAATCTTCCTCTTACTACCTAGGAGTCCAACTAACTTAGCATTCGTTTTGAGGAGAGTCTTCAAAGCCTTATAATCTATCTCGATCTCCCCGTGAGTTATGAAAGCTACATCGCCTTCCATAACGAGCCGAGGAAGTTCCTCCTCGATCTGCTCTACGGGGATATGAGCTCTCTCGACGGCGTAGGGGTATAGGTCAGTACTGACTAGTTCGGGGTTAGGGTCGGCTACGACTACCTTAAATCCCAGGAAGTTTAAGAGATCGCCTAAGGGCTTTCCAACTCTTCCAGTACCGAATATCACTACTCTCTGAGCAGGTTCCAACACGTCTATAAACACCTCTAAAACACCACCACATATGAGTCCGGTGTTCACAGCCCCCTCGATCGGACGGCCCGTAAAAGAATATCTAATAATTCTCGGCTTGCCCTCAGCAAGGGCTTTAAGAGCTTCCCCCACTACATGTCTCTCAAAAAAGCCTCCTCCTAAAGTTCCATAAACTTCTCCACCCTCGCACACAAGCAATTTGGAGCCTACATCCCTGGGACCAGAACCCTCCTTCTTAACGATAATAGCTAAAGCTACCTTAACTCCCTTACTCAACTTCTCCTTAGCTATGAGGATGGCTTCCTCATCATTTAAGTTCCTGGGGAGACTCACGACCCATACCCATTCTGACAACTTAGCAGACATTAATAAATCTTTAACATTGTTTATACTGGTGGTACACGGTGTTTGTTTCTGCGGTCATACTAGCGGCCGGGAAGTCGACGAGATTCCCTGCAAATAAGTTGTTGTATGAGGTTGTGGTCGACGGGGTTAAGGGCCCGCTGATAAGACACACTGTGAGTAAGTTCGTTGAATCAGGTGTTTTTAACGAGGTCTTGGTGGTTTTAGGTTTTCAGGCTGACTTAGTTAAGGAAGTTCTTAAGGGATTAGGTATTAGGTTCGTTATTAATGAGGATTACGAGCTAGGTATGAGTTCCTCCGTCATAAGAGGTGTTAGAGCAGTTAGTAGTGAGGCTGACTTAGTAGCCGTACATCCCGGCGACGTACCCTACATCAAGGTTGCGACAATACGTACCTTAGTAGATCACGCGAAAGAACTGCTCAAGAGCGGTAACACGTTTATCCTAATTCCTAGACTATCTAGTATTATGAGGGGTGGCCATCCACTAATAATTGGGAAGGGATTACTAGAGGAAGCCTACCGAATAAGCGAGGCTGAGTTAGGTCTTAAAGGATTCTTAAGAAGGAATGCTGATAAGATACATTACTACGACACCGACGATATCGGCATACTGAGAGACATAGATACTTTAGAGGATCTGAAAAGATAATTAGGTTTTAGGTTGCTAACTTAAGTAGTGTGGACCAGTTATCATCAACTTGCTTCTCAAGCTCTAACAACAATTCCTCCGTGATGTTTCTGAAACGTCCTTGCATAGCTATGTATTCTTTAATCGGTTTCCTTCTATTCTTATCCGCGTATGGCTTGCTGGGAGGACTTATAGATACTCTACCTCCCTCAGCCTCAAACAGGATCCACATACCTGTCTCAACAGCTAGTTTAGCGACTGCTACAGTATAAGCTGGGTCGAACCTCCACCCGACAGGGCATGGCGCGTGGAGATGTATGTACTTGAAGCCTCTAATAGTAGATGCTTTCCTGAGTTTCTCGATGAAGTCTAGCGGGTAAGCAACGCTTGCAGTAGCAACGTACGGAATCTTATGCATTAGCATTATGAGGGGTAAGTCCTTCTTCCTCTCCCTCTTCCCTAACCACGTCGTAGTAGTCCAAGCACCTAGGGGTGTTTGAGAAGATCTCTGAATACCTGTATTCATGTAAGCCTCGTTATCGACACATATGTGTATTACGTCATCATTTCTCTCGGCAGCCCCCGACAGCGTCGCGAACCCTATGTCAGCAGTACCTCCGTCACCAGCCCAGACAACTACCGCGGCGTCCTCTCCTAAGATCTTCTTAGCTGAGCTAAGTCCGGCGGCTACGGAATCGGAGGAAGCGAAGGGCACGTTAAGTATTGGGAACTTAAGTCCTGAGCCAGGAGCGAGTCCTTGAATAATTGACGTGCATCCGGCAGGAACCACTAAGATAGCTTTATTGCCTAAAGCCATGCCAACGAACCTTAAACCCATGTTTTCAGGACATCCCGGGCAAGCAGCGTCCCCGGGAAGAACGAACTTCTCTTTAGGTAAGTCCTTAATGTTTATTGGCACACCTACTCACCCCCGTAAAACCATGAAATACTTTGTTTGAAGGTACCTAGCTCCTCCACCTCACTCACCGAAGTTAATACTGCGTTAGCTATGTCTTCAGGAGTGACGTCAACTCCCGCGAGACCGGCTACGACCCCCTTAACAGGGATTCTAACACCTGCTGAGGCTAGGGAGGCGAGAACTTCAATGAATATCGGTCCTCCCGCACCGGGGGACACGGACCTATCAAATACTATAGCGCTCACGGCGTTATTAAGCCACTTAATCATGTCTTCTTTGGGGAACGGCCTGAAGTACCTGATCTTTATTAAGCCTATCTTTAAGCCGAACTTCTCTCTTAAGTAGTCTATGGCTTCCCTCATGTCACCTACCCAAGCGCCAACACCTATGATGAAGTGCTTCGCGTCCTCACACCTATAACACTCCGTTAATCCGCCATACCTCCTCCCAACCAACCTCCCCCACAGGAGGTCAGTCTCCTCAATAACTTTTTTAGCTCTCTCCATAGCCTTATCTATGTCTTCCCTCATCATCATATTCCACTTAAGATCTCTAGGTATGTTACCCATTATGATTGGTTCCCCGGCTCTGAAGACGTAGGGTTGTTTCCTCGGCGGCAGGAAAGCATCTACTAGGCTTTGATCAGGCACGTCAACGGGTTCCGTAGTGTGGCTTAATATGAAAGCGTCTAAGGTGACGATGCCTGGGAGGAATACTCTCTCATCCTCCGTTATTCTGAAGAGTTTTATTGTTTCATCAAGTGTTTCCTGATTATTCTCTGCGAAGGTTATTAACCACCCCGTATCTCTCTGATCCATCACGTCTGAGTGGTCGGTCCATATATTCCACGGAGGTCCTATGGTCCTAGT
>DAIRVF010000044.1:0-8473 GCA_036802965.1 Zestosphaera sp. | reverse complement strand
ACCCACACTTAACCGTTGAAGAAAATATAGCTCTCCCGTTAAAGGCTAGGGGATGGTCTCGTCAAGCTGTGAAAAACAGAGTTGATTACTTGATTACCTTGTTTGAATTAGGTAATTACAGGAATTATAAGCCACACGCCTTGAGTTCAGGGCTGAAGCAGAGAGTAGCTATTGCGAGGGCAATCTCTTACGAGCCGAAAATCCTGTTGTTGGATGAGCCATTCAAGTCCGTAGACCCTCTATTCAAGCAAAATATAAAGAGAGAATTACGTGAAATAATCTCAGAATTAAATATTACAGTCTTAATGACTACACACGACGTAGAAGACATTAACTTCTATACTGATAAAGTCTTCGTAATATTTAACTCCCAAATACTTGAGTTAAGCGATTTACTAAGTCAAAACAGCGAGTTTAAGGATATTCTAAGAGTATCTTACGTGTTTCTGGGTCCTGAGGAACTCAGGAGTGGATGTGTTTCAGGCCTGGAAGACATTATTCCAGGTCTTCTCAACACTCAAAGTAGGTCAGGCTTCAAGCATGTCCTAATAATTTTCAAAATTGACGATATTTTCTTAACGAAAAGGCGTTTCATGAGCAATGAATTACTAGAGTTACACGGGATAGTAAGAGATGTTAAAGCAGGTTCTGAAGGTCATTACTTAGTAGTTAATAGTTGTTCACAGGAGTTAAGATTGCCTGTCAGTAAGAGTTATTTGAAGTTAAATGATCTCAGCGTGGGGAACGACGTGTACATTTACCTACCTAAAGAACTCGTCAAAATACACACCCTATGACAGGTTGATAATGAGTTAGTTCACTGACTAAAAACTATATTAGAGTTGTCCGCACTTATTAAGTGATGCTCAGTAAGAGGTTGGTGGTAATGCAACGCCAAACATAGTTTCCTTAAAACCTGAGGTGCTCGCGAGGGCTGGATTACTACTCCAGTACGTAATCTCTAGAGACTTGTCTTGGTTAAGACCGGCAGGCTGTAGCGTTGGTGATGATGGTTTTAAATGTGACTTCATATCGACTTCAGGTAGGTGGCCTGACGAGAGCTTAGTAAAGAAGATTGAGAGAGTTATCGTGGAGTTAGAGAGTTCTGGCAGCGCCACCCTCAAATATGTTGGCTTAGTGAGTGACGAGCTTGTTAGGTTGCTTGGGCGAAGCACCGCCTATGAGGTGAACGGCGTCGAGGTTTTTCTGGAGTCTGAGGTGAGGCCTTCTGAAAAAGCGGTTAAGGCTGTCTTAATAAGGAATGTCTCAGCTCATAACCCGACTAGGGACATCAGCTTGGTTAGACTTATCGGTGTGGCTTTTGATGACTTAAGTGAGTATAGGGAGTGGGTTGAGTATTACGAGGAAGCTATTAGGAGAGATCACAGAGTCCTCGGTCAGAAGTTAGACTTATTTGATTTCTATGAGGAGGCAGGTCCCGGTCTAGTCATATACCATCCTAAAGGGCAGCTAATAAGGGAGGAGTTAATAAAGCTGGTTAAGGAAATAAACAGCAGGCTAGGCTATAGCGAGGTCTACACACCCCACGTCTACAGATCCATATTATGGAAGATTAGCGGTCACTATGACCTCTACAGAGATAAGATGGTCTTAGCGGACGTTGATGGCGAGGAGTACGGGGTTAAGCCGATGAATTGTCCTGGACATATCTTAATATACAAGAGCAGAACCAGGAGCTATAGAGACCTCCCCATAAGACTTGCCGAGTTCGGCACTGTCTATAGGTGGGAGAAGAGAGGGGAGTTGTTTGGTTTACTTAGGGTTAGAGGATTCACGCAAGACGATGGACACGCCTTCGTGAGGGAAGACCAGGTTGAGCTAGAGGTTGGGAACATACTTAGGGAGGTCTTTAACCTTCTTTCCTTGTTCGGCATAGCTAGGGAGAATACCAGGATATATCTCTCAACTAAGCCGGAGAAGTATATAGGTTCTGATGAAGCGTGGGATAAAGCAACTCAGTCACTTAAGCGCGCGCTCGATAAGCTAGGTATTCAGTACGAGGTTAAGGAGGGTGAGGGAGCTTTCTACGGGCCGAAGATAGACGTTCACTTTAGAGACTCTCTAGGCAGGTGGTGGCAATGTAGTACTATACAGGTAGATTTCGCATTACCTGAGAGATTTAACCTAGAGTACGTAGATAGCGACGGGAGTAAGAAAAGACCTGTCATGATTCATAGAGCCATATTAGGGAGTATTGAGAGATTCATGGCCATAATCATAGAAGAGTTTGAGGGTAGGTTACCGACCTGGTTAAGCCCTGTCCAGGTAGTTGTAATACCCGTGTCTAAGGATGTGGCCGAATATGCGTTAGAAGTCACGGAGAAACTTAAGAACGCAGGTATTAGAGCTGTAGAAGACTTAAGTGATGAGACACTCCAAAAGAAAATAAAGATGGCTTACGAGCAAGCAATACCCTACGTATTAGTGGTCGGGCGTAGGGAAGCAGCACAGAAAACCGTAACGATTAGAGGTAGAGGAAACCTACAAGCAAGCAACGTACCTCTCGACACGTTTATAAGAGAATTAATTAGCGAGATAAGAGAAAGAGCTCTAAGCCAGAAAGCTCTAACAAACATCTTAGGTAGATCACCCGCGCGTGAAGGCTCTGCTCCTCAGGGCAGGGAACCCTCAACGACTTAATCACTTGTCTCAAGGAAGGCCCTCCACGCTTACGAATCAAGAATTAATGAAGATTTAACGATAATCAAGAAATATATGTTGGGTAGGTACATGCATGAAATCCGTTGGAACCCCCTCATTAAGCAGTGGATTATCGTAGCTCCTCACAGAGCTGTTAGGCCTTGGAGACCAGATGAGAAGGAAAGCTTTCCTTGCCCCTTCTGTCCTGGTGCCCCAGAACTCAAGGATTTAAAGTCCTGGAACGTGGTGGTTCTGCCTAATAAATACCCCGCATTACTCCCTAACCCTACCCCAGCACCTAAGCCGGACTTTCCTCTCTACAAGGTGTTAGATGCTAGGGGTGTGTCTGAGGTCGTTATTGAAACCCCGGATCATGAAGGAGATCTACACACACTCAGTCTCAAGCACGTTTGGGAGGTTGTTAAAGTTTATAAGGAGGAGTACGAGAAGCTCTCCAAGCTTAATTACGTGGAGTATATCGCTATATTTAGGAATAAAGGAAAAGAAGTAGGTGTTTCTTTGACGCATCCACACTCACAAATATATGCTTTACCTTTCATACCGCCTAAGATTGAGGCAGAAATAGAGGTTTTCCAAGATTACTGGAACAAGCTTTTTAAGTGTGTTCTCTGCGACATACTGGAGTATGAGCTTACGTGTAAGTCTAGGCTCGTATATGAGAACTCTGTTTTCACGATCTTACTACCTTATTACGCTATGTGGCCCTACGAACTACATGTCTACGTGAAAAAGCACGTGAGGTCTATTAATGAGCTCAGTGACGAGGACTTGAAGTTCCTCGCGGATTCTTTGAGGGTAGTGACAGCTACCTACAACACGCTTCTGGACCGTGACGCCCCCTACATTATGGTACTACATAACCACCCCTCTAAGGGGGACTACCCATATCATTTCCACGTGGAGTTTTACCAGCCGTACAGGGATCGAGATAAGTTGAAGTATGCTGCAGGAATTGAATGGGGTTACTGGACTTTCACTTACGACGGGGTGCCTGAGGAGAGAGTCAAGGAATTAAGAAGCGCTTGTAGGGAGAGTGTTAAGAAGTTAGGTGATGTGCTTGGCTATTGCTTCTGATGTTCTTACTAAATCCTTGAAAGAGTTTAGGAAGTTCTTTAATAATTCGCCTTCCCTGATCGCGTCTTCGCCAGGGCGTCTGGACTTCCTTAATACACACCAGGACTACAAGGGTTTGCCGGTTGTTTCAGTAGCTATTAATAAGAGAGCTTACATAGCCGTATCCGAAGCCGAGGCTACTTCGAGAGCGATCTCCCTGAATTTGTGTGAAGAAGGCAGTGAGTGTGTGGATATCTTCGACGTCAATGATGTTTCGCTGAGGGGTAGGGAGTGGTTCGGTGACTACGTTAGGTCTATCGCCATAGCTCTCCGTGAGAAAGGATTAAGAGTGAGGAACTTTAACATGCTCATCTATAGTGAAGTACCTATAGCTTCTGGACTAGCTAGCAGCGCTGCTCTGCAAGTAGCCGCTATTACCGGCTTAAACAAGTTGTTTGGGTTAGGGTTATCTAGGCAGGAAATCGCTGAGCTAGCTTACCAGAGCGAGCATGATGTGATGGGTATTCCTTGCGGGAGGTTAGACCAGTACGGTTCCGTGATGGGTGGCATTACGTTAATAGAAACGAAACCCCCTTTTAGAACTAAGACCTTCAAAGAATTCCCGTTAGAGTTCGTAGTCTTAGACTCAGGTATTAGACACTCTACCAGAGATGTTCACTCAGCACGGGTAAAAGAACTTGTTAGCGGGTTACGTGACTTACTGAAGTCTTCGAAGCTTCCGGAAAACATTAGAACTCTCCTGAAAGAGGACGTTTACGAAACGGACTGGGGTAATCTTAGGTTAGAGTACCTCACACCATTATTAGAAGAC
Organism: Zestosphaera sp.; assembly: GCA_036802965.1. Classification (GTDB taxonomy): domain Archaea; phylum Thermoproteota; class Thermoprotei_A; order Sulfolobales; family NBVN01; genus Zestomicrobium. The sequence continues at coordinate 3,906 of DAIRVF010000044.1, read as the reverse complement.
GTGAACCCAACGTCAAGAAAGAGAATAGTGTTCACGCTGAAGATGCACGCATCAACCATATTAGCGCTGAGATTAATTGAGGAAGGCTGGACCAGGAGTTTAGGCGCGTTAATAGAGGATCTTCTAGAGAGGGAGTGTCCTGATTGCTTAATAGCTTCTTCTAAGTCTAGCAATGAGGTATTGAGACTTCTCGGCGGGCTAATAAATTATCAACACGTCTTACTCAGAGATCTCTATGAGGTGAGCACTCCCGAGCTGGAGGTGATTAGAGCGAGAGCTCTAGAAGCAGGTGCTTTGGGTGTGAAAATCTCTGGCGCAGGTATGGGAGGTTCTTTACTTGCTTTAGTTGAGGGTGAAGAGGGAGGGCGTAGAGTTCTGCACCAAACCAGGAGTATCGTGAGGAGAGGTTGGATCGTCTCGGTTGATGAGGGGGCTAGAATAGATTACGAAGGGAAAAACACGAGTTAATATCTCAAAAACTTCATCTAAACTTACACACTTCTTTCAGCTAGAGTCTTCCTTAACTTCTTTTTGTCTTTCTCATATGTTCTGAATGCAGGAAGCCATAATAACGCGCAAGGAATCCATAAAAGACTTACTGCTATCAGACCAAGTAACATGTTGTCTGGTTCTGGAACACCGTTTGATTGGAAGAATACCATGAAAGCACTAGCTATTACTGGACCGAAAGCAGAGCCTATATTATCCGTTATGTTGAACATCCCGAAAATAGTTCCTCTGTGTTCCGGTAACGATACCTCGCTGAGGACTGCGGGGACATTTGGGGCTGCGAAAGTCACGAAGATCATTCCAAGCAAACTAATTATGATTACCGGGATTAGCGCGGTAAGTGTCTCCTCACCGTAAGGATAGGGATACGAGAGAAGCATTATTACCGTGAAGGTACCTATAAGAATACCGGTGAAAGGCACTATCAGTCTACCCTTAGACAAGCCTTTATTTATAAGCTTGTCTGAGAGGAGCCCGCCTACGAAGTACCCTATCATCATCCCCATGCCAGCTACGAACACTATTAAAGTTGCTGTAGCTTCAGATAATCCCCATTTTTCCTGGAAGAACGTGGGTGCCCAATAAGGTATCGCGCCCCACGGGAAAGTCCCGGGAACCCCTTGAAGGTACATAAATATCAGTGTCGGGGTAGTGACTAGTGCCATGAAGAATTCTCTTAGATTTATCTTAAACCTGTACTCGTAACCCATCTCGTAGAACTTCCTTATCTCCGGTTCAGCGTACCCTAGCTTCACCTCCTTGACAGTCAACAAAAATAACGGGACTAGGATGAAATTAGGCGCTGCTGCTAGCATGAATGGAACCCTCCAACTCAGACCCGTGCTTAGGACTATCCCGGCTAATAGCATCCCGAGAAGCACCCCGAAACCAGAACCGAAGTTATATAACGCGTAGCCCTTCCCCCTCTCCTCTGGGGGATAAAGATCGGAGATCAACGCTCTAGCTACTGGTGCCGCTCCATTTATCCCAACACCCGTCAACGCCCGAAGGACTAACATCTGGTAGTAGTCGTTTGCGAAAGCGGTCAGAAAACACGGTATCTCGCCAACAAGCACCGCTATCGCAAACAGTAATCTCCTACTTAATTTATCTGCAAGATATCCCCACACAAACGTTGTGATTATTCCAGACAGTACCGGGATAGTTCCTAGCAACCCTGCATAATAGTACCAGTCTTCCTCCCCGCCGATAATCATACCCTCATTTCTTAAAGTTCTTAACATCGGAGCTATTAGATTCTGATCCGCGTACAGCATCATCAGCATGGTGATAAAGAATAGAATCATGAACTTTTTGACGGCCATACTTCACGCACCTCTCAGCTTGTGTAGAACTCCTTCTCTCAGACTTATCTCAATAATATCACCGTTTTTATAATAAATAAGCGTGCCTGGAGCTCTTGTTTCAACGCTGATTTCATCCTTTATTCTGATGGGGTATGGCGGTAGGAGATAATCCCTAAGACCTACCACGCCTAACCCGTCCTCTATCCTAGTAAACACTAATACATCGGCTTCTAACTCATCTAGTTCTATTTCTACTCTCTCGTCTGGACTACCTACGAGGAAACTCTCGTTAGTTAATACTTTGTACACTAAGTAATCACCACGGGGTATGCAATACTTTGTGTAAGCTAGTGAAACGTTATCCTTAACCACGCCGCCATGACGGTATACGTTGCCAACCCCTACCACGAAATGTTTTCCTACCTTGGTAAAAGCCTTGAGTAGTATGGGCTCCATGTAGGGATTTCTGAACAATATGTCTAGGGTGGGTAGGGCCGGCTCATCTGGTTTCACAACATCACCATCTGGTAAGAGAATTTTCCTCAGTAAGTCAAAGTTAGTCTTGTCTGCTTCCCTGTCCGTGATGTATATAGGTCCTCCACTCAAGATTCTGAAAACTAGGTGAAGGAGTGAGGCTTCGTCATAGGTTATGAACATGTCATAGTCGGGGTAAGCTATCTGAGACACTAGCAAACTATTGTAGAGGCAGAGATAATTATGTAATTTAGCTCCGGAACGCCAGAAAGGAACGTAATCTATTGAAGCTCTCACCACGTTGCTTCTCCAATAATTGAAGAGGCAGGAGGGGGTCATCGACATGCAGTTAAGTATTTCCAGTCCTGACTCAACGGAAGCTTCCTGTAACGCGTTTTGAGCTTTCTTAGCTGCAGACCCTGCATTCTCTACACCCAAGTAAAGCGGCTCAATAATCCACTGATTATCTACCTTAACGAAAGAAAACCCCTCTTTACTAAGTTTACTGTAGAGGTTCTTATACGCTCCGAAGTACTCACTAAATGAAGGAGATAACACGCATCCTGGCTGAATTAACGATTTAATCGTCGTCACACTAAGTTCGTTAGCTACTCTCTCAGAGAAACCTCCCCAGTGAAGATTTAAGGTATGCCATAAACCTACATAACGTATTCCTAGATTCTTTAATTCCCTCACTAGAGTGGGGAACCCTCCCTCAAATTTTTCACTGTTTGGTTCTAGATCTTCGAGTACTCTAAGCTTGATAGACGCGTATCCGGGTATTTGGAGCTCTTCTTCCTTCTCTGCTTGCCAGCCATCATCTATTATGACGTACGAGAGCTTAACCCCTCTTACTATTAAGTCTCTAACTACGCTGAGTACGTTCTTTGAAGTCAAGTCACGCAATCCTAGGGCGTTCCAAGAACACCAACCAAGACCGTTAAAGTTTTTAGGTTTCTCTTTATGAACACGTAGTTTAAAGTTAAGCCTTAAACTAGCTTGCTCGAATAATCTTTCAATTAGTTCGTACGGGCTGTCCCCAAGGCCTAGAGCAGCGAGCCAGGTAAACCTTAGTGTGTCTTCCTCAAATCCTGTGTACGACTTAATACACATGCCTGGATGAAAGTACGTTACTGAGTTATCCGCGAGCCCTAAAGCCGCGAAGTAATATTCTCTAACTCTCGATAAGATCATGATAGTGAATGAGGGTATTTTGTTGATGTCGTCAACGTGAATAGGGTATAACCACGCAGGTACTGAGCCATAATGTTGGATCAAGTCTAAGGGCGCGTGCTGGGAAGGGAGTGATATATCCTCTGGTGGAGGAACCCCTTCCTCAACACCCAGTACCCTCGTATTGTAGTACCTCATAGCGGTCTCATACGTTTTCCCTAGGAAGTTTAGATTAGTTAAGACAAGTGTTTTTTCCGGTGATGGTTCTATTGAGATCTTGATCTCTAAAGGCTCAATACCCAGTTTCTGTAAGGACGTGGGTATTTCCGCGCCAAGCACCGAAATTCCATCGTTTTCGTCAATTCTTAATTTCAAGCTATAACCGTCATCCTCGAAAACATAAAGCGTGGACTTATTAACTCCTTGAATGAGTGTGGGGCGA
>DAIRVF010000043.1:0-8500 GCA_036802965.1 Zestosphaera sp. | reverse complement strand
GTCCATACATGGCCTTCAGGCTTAACTATCTCGGCTATGATCGCGGCTTGATAACCACTCCCAGTCCCGATCTCCAAGACTTTATTACCTCGAGACACTTTGAGGGCTTCAGTCATTATAGCGACCATGTGGGGAGCGCTGATAGTCTGACCGCAACCTATTGATAACGGGGTGTCTAAGTACGCCAACTCCCTATACTTAGCGGGAACAAACTCTTCTCTAGGGACTGTCAGCATAGCCCTAATAACATCCTCACTCTTAAGGATACCCTCCTCTATCAACGACTTAACAAGCCTCTCCCTACTTGCCTTAAACACTGCGTCGTTATTCGCGGATCTAATCATCATAGTGAATATCTCTAAAAGATAAGTTAACAATAAGGAAAATAAGTTATATTAAGTTCGTGACTTAAGAGAACTCGTACTAAAGTTGACGCGAGTTTAGCGAACGCTCACGTAACCTGAAGCGATATTGAGAAGTTTATTAAGGTTCTTGTGTCGTAATTATTAATGAGGTAATTGAGTTGGATGGTGTACCAGGTTTTACTGATTTTCTCTGGTTTTTCTTCATTGTTTGGATATTTGTTAGTTTTATGTATCCTCAGCTAAGGTACTCGTCACTTAGGAACGCTCGAATCTCGATAATAAGGAGTCTTGAAGAATTCTATAATTCTAAGGTCATAACCCTGATTCACAGACATGAGAGAATAACCTTATTCGGCATACCTCTCTATAAGTTCATAGATATAGAGGATTCCGAGGAAATCTTGCGTGCTATAAGAACCGCGCCAGCTGATAAGGGCATAATGCTCATAATGCACACCCCCGGTGGTTTAATGTTAGCCGCTTCCCAGATAGCGCTAGCGCTTAAGAGACATCCTGGCAAGAAGATTGTGGTCGTGCCACACTACGCTATGAGTGGAGGAACCCTCATAGCTTTAGCAGCTGATGAAATCTGGATGGATCCCGACGCGGTTTTAGGTCCTGTTGACCCGCAAATAAGCACTCAGACAGGTTCTTTACCAGCTCCTTCAATTATCAAGGTTGTTAGAGAGAAGGGTGTTGAGAAAGTCAGTGACGAGATCTTGGTTCTCGCTGATATAGCTGAGAAAGCTCTAAACCAAACTAAGGATCTTGTGAGGAAGTTGCTCGAGAATAAACTACCTCAAGATAAGATCGAGTTAGTTATCGATAAGCTGGTGATGGGGAGATACACGCATGACTGGCCCATAACGGCTGAGGAACTTAAAGAGTTAGGACTTAACGTGAGAACAGAAATACCTCCAGCAATATATAAGCTGATGTCATTATACCCTCAGGAAGCCGCGAGAAGACCTGCTGTAGAGTATCTCCCGACCCTACCGCATAGAACCCAAAAATAGTTCTAGCGTTATTTCCCTAAAACGCTTCCTAGCTCCGGGAGAGATGTTTAATTTGTAGGGTTAGTCTATGACTTCCGTTTCTCTCGCTAGTTTTTCCGCAGCCTCGTACGTCAAACCACTCTCACCTAAGATCGTATACCTCTCTGTTCTTATCTTGTGAGCCATCGTTAAGGCTTCTATCACGTCAACGTCCCTAACCCCTAACTCCTTAGCCGTGGTCGGTAAACCGATTTTCTTAAGGACTTTCCTTATTTTCCTCCACTCCTTCCCGTGAAGATATGACATCATTATCGTGCCGAGCCCTACCTGCTCCCCGTGTAGGGCCGGATAATTAGCTATGGAGTCTAGAGCGTGACTAAATAAGTGTTCAGAGCCGCTAGCAGGTCTGGAGCTCCCAGCAATACACATAGCTACTGAGGAACTTATCAAGCCCTCCACTATGACGCGCACGCCCTCTAAAGACAGCTTGGAGATTACGTCAGAGTAATTCACGACGTGTTTTGCCGAGAGTAGAGCTAGCTGTGCCGAGTAATCACCGTAATACTCTCCCTTAAGTCTGTAAGCGAGTCTCCAGTCTAGAATCGCCGTAAACTTGGCTATTAGGTCGCCCGCACCGGCCTTAATCACTCTAGCCGGTGCTGAAGCTATTATACTTAAATCTGCTATGACTGCTACGGGAGGCTTAGCCAGCACCGAGGTGATCCTGCTACCTCCCCTGAGTGAGGCGAACGGTGAGGCTATCCCGTCGTGTGAGGAGGTTGTTGGGACGCTTATGAAGGGAGTCCCAGAATTTGCGGAGAGATACTTAGCGATATCTATGGGTTTCCCCCCGCCCAAACCTATTATCATGTCTGGCAGAAACTTGTTTAAGACTTCATTCAAGCCCTCTGCCTCACCTAGAGTAGGTTTAGAAACCTTGACCACCTCGTAACTCAAGTTACTTAAGGACATCATCTCCTCAATAGCTTTCCCTACTAAGCCCCAGACGTTGGGTCCGGTGATTATGAGGGCTTTCCTGCCTAGCCTGAGCTCCTGAATAACTTTAGGGATTTGCCATATTACGTTCTCCCCGACAATTACCTTCTTAGGTAGGTCAATCACGTGAGGTTCTCTCCTCAATTCCCGCACCTAAAGTTAAACTTATTATCGCTGTAAATATATTTCGTATGGGGAGATCCGTAATCTACTTAAAAAGATCATAATCTAAGAAGTTTAGGTGGTGGCGTGTGAAAGTTTTGCATGGGACGACTACAGTCGGCTTGAAGTTGAGGGATTCCGTAGTCATAGCTGCGGATAAGAGAGCTAGTCAGGGTTACTTCATAGCTCATAAGAGGGTTAGGAAGATCATCAAGATAGATGATCACGTGGTGATGTCTATAGCAGGGTTGGTTGCGGACGCACAGATACTCGCATCACAACTCCAATATCTAGCGAGGAAGTTCAAGTATGAGGAGGGGGTTCAAGTACCAGTTAGAACCCTGGTCTCGTATTTAGGGCTTCTGCTCAACACGTACAAGTACTTCCCGTTCGAAGTACAGCTGATAGTTGGGGGTTACGATACGGAGCCAAGACTATACGCTGTTCAGTGGTTCGGTGACTATACGGAGGAGAACTATGCAGTGACGGGATCCGGTAGCCCCGTTGCCATAGGTTTGATAGAGAGTAGGTACTCACCAGACCTCAGTGTTGAGGAAGCTGTTAAGCTAGCTTTAGAAGCTATCAGAGCATCGACTAGGAGAGACGTGTTTAGCGGTGAGGGAGTAGACGTAGCTGTAGTAAAGAAAGGCTCTATCGAGATAAACACTCTCGCTTTGTGGTAGGGGGTTTACTGAGTGGCTTTAATCGATAAGGTTAGGTTGAAGATTTTAGAGGAGATATACAAGAACATACCTCCAGAGGCTGGGTTAACTAAGATAGAGTTTGAGGGTCCTGAGATAGCGATATACTTGAGGGACGTGAAAAGTGTTCTAGAGAAAGAGGAAACGATCAAGTCCATAGCTAAGATCATAAAGAAGAGAGTGGTTGTCAGGGTTGACGAGTCCTCGCGTAGGGATGTTGATGACGCTTTAGAAATAATACTTAACGAAGTACCTCCTGATCTAGGCTTAACTAAGGAAGACGTAACTTTCGACGAGGTTTTAGGGGAGGTAATAATCAAGACAACTAACCCGGCAGTCTTTTTCAAAGATAAGCGTCAGCTGTACAACAAGATATTCATGGAGACTGGCTGGAGACCTCACATACTTAGGAAACCGCCTCTCAGGTCTTTAATACTTGAGTCCACGATAAAATACTTGATATCGCAGTCAGATATTAGGAGGAAGATACTTAGGAACATAGGTGATAGGATACATAGGGACACGCTGTTTAAGGATCCCTACGTGAGGATAACAGCTCTGGGAGGGTTCCAGGAGGTAGGGCGTTCCTCAATACTTCTCGAAACCCAAGAATCTAAGATCTTAGTTGATTTCGGGTATAACCCTTCAGCCCCGACTTTCAAGCAATCAATGCCTAGGCTAGACGCTGTTGACGTGTCTTTAGAGGACATAGACGCTGTCGTGGTTACCCACGCGCACCTCGATCACTGCGGTCTCGTCCCCCTACTCTTCAAGTTTGGTTATGAGGGTCCCGTGTACACGACTGAAGCTACTAGGGATTTAATGATTTTACTTCAGCTAGATTTGCTAGACATTTCTAGACGTGAGGGCAGGTCCCTCCCCTTCGACCTGCAGGACGTTCATAAAGCGTTACTGCATACCATAACTTTAAAGTACGGTGAGGTCACGGACATATCTCCTGACGTCAGACTCACTTTCTATCGTGCTGGTCACATACTAGGTTCTTCCATAGCGCACTTCCATATCGGTGTAGGCTTACATAACGTTGTATACACGAGTGATTTCAAGTACGGGAAGACTAGACTGCTTGACGAGGCGCACACGGAGTTTCCGAGGGTTGATACCCTCATAATGGAGTCTACCTACGGGAACACCGTGCAATTACCTAGGGATGAGGCGGAAGCGAAGTTCGTGGAAGTGATTAATAGAACTCTTCAGAGGAAGGGTAAGGTGTTGATACCTACCCTCGCAGTAGGTAGAGCTCAGGAAGTGTTGGCTATCCTAGCGACAGCTATAGACGAGGGTAAAATACCTGAAACCCCGGTATACGTGGAGGGCATGATAAACGAGGTGACAGCTATTCACACCGCTTACCCCGACTTACTGTCCAGCGAGATACGTAACTTAATAAACGAGGGTAGAAACCCGTTCCTACACAAATCATTCAAGGTCGTGGAAAGCGGGAAAGCCAGGGTGGAGATAGTGGATTCTGACGAGCCAGCCATAATACTAGCTACCTCCGGAATGCTGACAGGCGGTCCAGCAGTAGAGTATTTCAAGATCATGGCTCCAGATCCTAAAAACACCATACTATTCGTTAATTACCAGGTGGAGGGTACTCTAGGACGTAAGGTTAAGGACGGGGTTAAGAACGTTAACCTAATTACTGAAAACAAGATAGAATCCATAACTATTAATATGGAGGTTGAAGCCATAGAAGGCTTCTCCGGACACTCAGACCAGAACCAGCTACTCGCATACTTAGAAAACCTGAGTCCTAAGCCAAAGAAGATAATATTGAATCACGGCGAGCCGGAAGCCATTAACAAGCTCTACAACCTCATAGAAGAACGTAAGAAAAAGAAGTCTTCGTTACCAGCCACCGTAGAGGTTTACAAGCCGAGAGTGCTTGACTCACTAGCTTTAGTTGTTTAATGATGACTTAAACGACATTATTATGAGATTTAAAATTTAAAGCTAATTATAACTAGGTGATTTGAAGTGTACGTTGAGTATAGAGGAAAGTATTACCGTGTACTCCACCCTAGATTCACGATAGTATTAGGGACCCTCTGCATCAATAATAGAGTTAACTTCATGCCCGCAAGCTGGAACACTCCCATCAGCGAGGAACCCCCTACTGTCGGTGTCGTGGTAGATAGAGAAACTTTTACTAACGAATGTTTAGAGAGCTTGGGTGAAGCAACCATTAACGTACCCAGCGACGCACTGCTACAGTTAGTTTACAACATAGGTTCAGTGTCAGGTAGAGATGTGGATAAGGTTAGTAAGTTCTCTCTCGAGCTAGTTCCAAGCACTCTCATCAAGCCGCCTGGGTTGAAGGGCTCAATAGCGATATTAGAGAGTAAAGTGTACGAGAGAATCCCAGTAGGTGAGGTGAACTTCTACGTCTTCGAGGTACTCCTAGTCAAGGTTCTGGAAGGATTGGTTGATGAGTGGAGCATTGACTTCAGCAAGACTAACGTACTGCTTCACGGAGCGGGCAGGGTCTTCCATAAAGTAACTCCAACCAAGATCTTCGCTAAGAAACCCTAAACCACAGAATCAGCTTGCTCCTTATTGGGGTGTGGTGGACCGGCCGGGATTTGAACCCGGGGCCTCTCGGATGCCAACCGAGCGCTCTTCCAGGCTGAGCTACCGGCCCATTAATTTAGAGTTACTTAATCCTTTTAAATCTTTCCACTCTTAAGATAGTGCTGAGAAGTCCTTCAGGATTCGGCAGTTGAGGATAGTCTTCGGTGATGAGGCTCTAAAGCTAACGTACAAGGTTATTAATCGTCTGCTGAGGGATTGCTAGTTCGTGTTTGAGACTAATATTCTGTACCTCGTTTCTAAATACTTCGGATTGATGCCTAGGTCTAGGTACTTCATCCACGGCGGTTCCTCCCAGCCCTCCTTAACGTAACGTAATTCATCGATTTTCAGCTCTCTAATCAATCTTTTGAGATTACCTAGTGTTACTCCCCTAACACCGAGTTCTACTACCAGGTTTGAGATCCTGGCATCGCCGAGACCTATTAGAGCTTGAGCAAATAACCAGTCAGCACTATGAGTCTCGACCTCCACGCACTTACCCCCCAAGCTTTTCTGGAATAAGCGTAGGTTACCCTCTTTTTGTTTGACATGTTGTGGCGGGAGGTATTGGAAGGGGGTCCAAGGTTTCGGGACTAGTAAGTTAACGCTCAACCTAAGGAAATTAGGCGGTATCCTCACCCCCGCTTTCAAAACTTCTTGAATTAACTTCCCGATAGCGTTAACACTAACCTCCACGTCTTCATTAGGGAAGCCCGTCATGAGGTATAACTTAACATGTCTGAACCCTGCTAGGGCTGAATGAATTAATAACTCCTTAAGACTCTCAATATCGAAACACTTACCTATGGGGCACGAGATTTCAGGTATTAAGATCTCGGGAGCTATGGTCAGTGTTCTCTGACCCCCGCGAGCGATTAGCTCCACGCGCTTCTTGGTTAGGTAATCGGGTCTTAGTGAGGGCACGCTGAACTCGACGCCCTCAGACACTAGCTTCTCGAGCAGTGTCTCCGCGTAAGGCACATCAAAGAACGAGAGCGAGTAGAAAATCACTCTCTTCAGGGGGATGAGCTTAAGTCCTTTAGAGATGATGTCTTCTACCCTGCTTAAAGACCTGTACCTGAAGGGTGCTGATACGTGGCCTTCCAAGCAGAAAGCGCAAAACCTCCTACAACCTCTTGAGATCTCTATTCTTAGTCCGTGACCGTACGCGGGCTCCTCATCTAACGGGTGGGTCTGCGTGATAGGGAAGAACGCGTTATCTAAATCTCTTACTAGAGCCTTACGTTTAAGACCTTCAGGGGGGAAAGTCATTAAGTTCTCTTCCTCCCTCATCTTACTTAAAGGGTTTGAGTGTCCCAGCAAATCAATTAATTTATCTAGTATTGGTTCTGCCTCACCTATAACTACTACGTCAGCTATCTTAGATAGTGGGAGCGGGTTCGATGTAGGCGATAAACCCCCCACGACCACGATAGGTCTTGCCGTGTCCTTTCTTGGGAGTATCCCTAACCCAGCTAAGATCCTGGCGATGTAGGGGTAGTCAAGCTCGAACGAGGCTGATATGAGTAAGGCGTCGAGATTCTTAGGGTTTAAGCAAGCGTCAAGTGCTTCGACGACGTCCTCCTCGCTATCGTATACGTACCTGAACGCTATGATGTTTTCAAGACCGTTAAGATGGTAGTAAGCTAACTGCATGAAGAGGGAGCTTACGGCCGCCTCATAAGGCATGGGTGTTAAGATACCTATCTTTAGGTCTGAGGGGCGGCCCTTCTTAAGCACCTTCCCTACTTCTCTCCTAGGCTTGCAAACAAACCCTACTAGCGGATACATCCCAAACCCACTACATTAAGACCTGAAAGTTTTAAGCATTGCTCAGACCTACCTGCTCTTACTAGCCAGTAACTCTAAACATTTCCTCCATATCTTGTCCCCAGCGTAGTGCTCGTTCTTTATCGCTTTCCCTTTACGTACCCTCATTATCTCCTCGCAACTCATTAAAGCCCTACCTATACAGAGCGGCGTTTCCTTCGTTGGATTCCAGACAGCTACTAAAGCACCCCCCTGGAAGTTAGAGCATTCCCGTATTCCGGGCGACATAACGTCCGCGCCGTTTAAGAGGTGTTTGACCGCACCTTCATCAACCACCGCGTACTGAGTGCTCTCAATCCCCGACATCTTCACTAATACTAGAGTCGGTATCCTGAGGTCCCTACCTACTTGAATGAACGCTGGGAGTTCGTTGAGGATTACTAGGCTGATGTCCTGCCTCCCCACATCCTCTAACTCTATTATATAGCCTGCCTCCAACCTCCCTAAAACTGAAGCGAGTTTAGGGAACTGAGCCGTTAAATATTCCTCGAGCTCTTTAAGCTCCTTCTTCTTCAAAGGATACCTACTCATACCTCACCCACGCTCATTAAAACACTGAAATATTTAAAGCCAGCACTATATAGTTTTAGTGGTTAACTCAAGATAGGTGTTGAGGATGAGTGACGCGGCCCAACGATTACTGAGTGAGAATCTCGGCAAGCTAATACTAGTTAAACTACGTGGTAATAAGCTGCTTAGGGGGGTCTTAAGAAGCTTTGATCAACACCTCAACATAGTTCTCGAAGACGCTGAGGAAATACTAGAAAACGAGTCAAGAAAGTTGGGCGTAGTCGTTGTTAGGGGGGAAAACATAATATTCATGTCGCCCGTGTGATTCAGGTGATATAGTATGAAA
>DAIRVF010000042.1:0-9026 GCA_036802965.1 Zestosphaera sp. | reverse complement strand
ATGATATTGAACACCTAAGTAGAATTTACGGTCTTTCAATTCCATCACTTCAGGGAACCCCTCAGGGCCAAAACCACTCGCTACGAAGCCGTTTTCCTCGAATGCTTTCAGGTAAGCAGGGTTTATCTGGTACCTATGCCTGTGCCTCTCACTCACAAGCCCCACACCACCGTAAATCCTCCAAGCCTGCGTGCCAGGAACTAGCCTGACCTCAATCGATCCCAGCCTCATAGTACCTCCCTTAACTATAGTCCCCTTCTGAGAACTTAGTAGGTCTACTACCGGGTGAGGGGTTTCAGGGTCTACCTCAGTAGTGTGCGCGTTACTTAAGCCAAGCACGTTGCGTGCGAACTCAACAACCATTAATTGGAGACCGAAGCATATCCCGAACACAGGGATCTCAGCTTCCCTAAAAACTCTTATCGCGCTTATCTTCCCCTCAACTCCCCTCTCCCCAAAACCAGGCAGTATGACGGCTCCGTCAACAGAACCCACGATATCCTCCACCTTAAGAGTCCCTCTCTCGACGTCAGTTGCTTCAACCCAGACAAGCTCGGGTCTCACACCAAACAAGGTTCCGGCATGCCTTAAAGCCTCAACAATACTTAAGTAACTGTCCGTTAGCCTAGTGTATTTCCCAACCATAGCTACCCTGACCCTACGTTCAGGATTAATGAATTTATTGACGTACTCTGCCCAAGGACTTAAGTCAGGCTCTACGTAATTGAGTCTCAGCTTCTCAGCTAAAACCCTAGTTAATCCCTGAGCGTGGAGTTTCAAGGGCACCTCATAAATAACTTCTACGTCCGGATTGCTGAATATGTGTGTTGCGGGCAGGTTTCCGAAGAGGGAGAGCTTCCTGCGAGCATCCTCAGTTAATGGGGTGGAAGACCTAGCAACCAACACGTCCGGCTGAATACCTATCCTCCGTAACTCTTGCATACTATGTTGCGCGGGCTTCGTCTTAAGCTCACCTGAAGTAGATAATCGTGGAACTAAGACTACGTGCGTGAAGAGGACGTTCTCAGGACCTCTCTCAAGTCTTAACTGCCTCGCCGCCTCAAGGAACGGAAGCCCCTCTATGTCTCCCACGGTCCCCCCAATCTCCACGACGGTCACGTCACTACCATACTTCCTAGCCACGAGTTCTATCTGGTGCTTTATCTCGTCAGTAACGTGGGGGATTATCTGGACGGTCTGCCCGAGGAAATCCCCCCTCCTCTCCTTCTCAATAACTATGCTGTATATCTTACCAGTAGTTATGTTATTATCTTTAGATAAGTTAATGTCTAAGAATCTCTCGTAGTGCCCTATATCCAGATCAGTCTCACCACCATCCTCAGTCACGAAAACCTCGCCATGCATGTAGGGATTCATGGTCCCAGCATCTACGTTCACGTACGGATCTATCTTAATCGCCGTGACTGAATAACCCATAGACTTAATCAGTAAGGCTATGGAAGCAGCCGTAACCCCCTTACCCAGGCCTGAGAGAACTCCTCCAGTCACGAAAACGTATTTACCCACGAAACTCACCCCACGTTCTCTGAACCACTCCTTAATTCCTTAACTCTTAAAGCTGTTTTAAGAGGTTCTTTAAGTACTTGAGGTATGTACTTGAGTATGTTTGTGGGCGATGATTTACCCTCAATCAAGTAAGCCAACTCACCGGCAACAGCGTTAACGAAGGCAGCTATGGAAGCAGCTCTAAACGGGTCTCCAGCTCTCACTAGCGAAGTCGCTGTAAGACCTGTCAGCACGTCACCGGTTCCGCCGCAACTCATGTCTTGATGACCTACACCAGTACGTAATTTGAGGTTGCCGTCAGGTGACATTATAACGTCCACATAACCCTTCAAAATCAAGGTCGTCTTATAGCGTTCCACTATGCTTCTAGCTACGCTAATCCTGGTCTCAATACTGTCCTCAGATATGAGGCGTGCTGGCTCCACCCCCATGAGTAAGGCGGCCTCACCTAAGTGGGGTGTTATGATGGATACCACCCCCGCTAGATCTTCCTGACTAACTAGCTTTAGAGCGTCAGCATCTAAGACCACGGGCTTCCTGCTCTCACGAGCCACAGACAGCAAAGCCTTAACGAAACCTCTAGTCTCCTCCCTAACGCCTAAGCCAGGCCCTGAGACCAAGACGTCGACCTTCTTAACTACTCCTAAAACCTCCTTAAGTGAGTCCTTAGTTAAGTAATCACCCTCTAACGGCAACCCTATGATCTCGGGTGAGAACCTAGATGCGAGCACATACTCAGGAGCCGCTAAGTAAACCAGGTCAGCTCCCGCAACCCACGCACCAAGAGCTGTCAGCCACGGAGCCCCCACATACCCCTTAGAACCCGTGATGACCAAGACCCTACCACCCTCACCTTTCCTGGCCTTAACGTCTTTCTTTCTAAACCAGACCTCCACGTCTCCCGGACCAACAACCCTTAACGCGTTAGGCGGTAACCCTATATTCACGATCACCAGCTTGCCGACTACCTCAGGAGCTTTAAGAAGTCCCGGCTTAGGAGCTACCAGAGTAACCGTGACGTCCGCTCTAATAACATCACCCGGTACCTCACCAGTATCCGGGTCAAGCCCTGAAGGGATGTCTATCGCTACCTTAATCCCCCTAGAACTATTTATAGTTCTTATCGCGTCAGCGTAGAGATCTTTAGGAGCGCCCTTAACACCTATCCCTAAGAGCCCGTCAATCACCACATCATAATCTAAGGAAACACCGGGCTTATAGTCCCGGATCACGACGTTGTGTTGATTCTTAAGTATCTCGAGGTTTTCCTTAGCATCCTCATGCCTTACGACCCTCGAGACCAGGTAGACGTGGACCTCATAGTCATCGCTTGCTAAGTGTCTGGCGGCAACGAAGGAGTCCCCGGCCTTACCGCCACTACCGGCGATTACGGCAACCTTACAAGGCTTGCTGTTCGTCAGGTCCTTAACCACCCTCGCTACGCCGGCCCCCGCGTTCTCCATGAGGATCCTCGTGCTGACGCCCCAGAAGACGGAGTTCACGTCCGCGGCTCTCACTTCATCACTACTGAGGGTTCTCAACTCGCCCTACCTAATTATTATGACTACATGTTTTTAAGGTTA
The DNA here is from genome assembly GCA_036802965.1 of Zestosphaera sp. Lineage (GTDB taxonomy): Archaea > Thermoproteota > Thermoprotei_A > Sulfolobales > NBVN01 > Zestomicrobium. Next base: position 5,916 of record DAIRVF010000042.1, on the reverse strand, counting down.
TCCTAGACATGAAGAATAATATCAGGCTAGGTGATGTTGAGTACCAACGCACACGAGTTAGCTTTAATGAAGCCGTTAATGTTTTCCAGACTCGACATAAGCCGTGATACAGTGCACGCCGAGCTCTTGAGAGAAGAACTCAGTAAATTCAGTGAGTTCTTCACAGCGGTTACCGGTAAGGTCTTATGGAGTGTTCAGAAAACCTGGGTTAAGAGAATATTGACGGGGGAGTCCTTCGCTCTAATAGCCCCTACGGGAGTCGGTAAATCAACATTGCTTCAGGTATACTCCCTCTACACGGCCTCCAAGGGTAAGCCAGCGATATACATAGTACCGACGAAGTACTTAGCTAATCAAGTCTTGAAGGTCCTCAACGACCTCAATCCGGGAGGGGTCCAGGTACGTGACCCGGAAACCATTAAGTCCCGTGGAAACTCCTCGGAGAAGAGGGTTGACGTAATAACACACGCGTTTCTCCACAGAAACAAGAGTCTATTCGAGGGTGTCAGATATTACCTGGCAGTGATAGATGATTTTGACGCGTTACTAAAGTCCTCGTCATTAATGAATACAATACTAAGCTTAGTAGGGATTTCGGAGGAGCCTATTAAGACGGCTCAGAAACTCGTCTTAGCTAAGAGGGAATTACTTTATTATAGGTATAGCGGGAACACAGATAAAATCAACGAGATTCTCAAGAACATAAACGAGCTGGAGTTAAGTCTCGGTAAAAGTCTTAACTACGTTGGAGTAGGCCAGGTCTTAATAGCTAGCGCGACCGGGAGGGGGAAGGGGGAGAGAGTGAAGATACTGCGTGAGTTGCTGGGTTTTGAGGTGGGATCCATAACCGATTACTTACGGAACATCGTGGAGGTCGCCGAGCCTATAACGAGTGTGGAGCTTGAGGAACTCCTCAAGAAGTTGCATAGGGGGACCCTACTTTTCGTGAGTAAGGATATGGGCATGGAGAAAGCGAGGGAGATAGCATCGAGCCTCACTAGCTCGGGCTTGAGGGTCTTAGTAGCCGGTAGTAGGAGAGCTATAGATAGGTTGAGGGAGAATAAGGTAGATGTTTTAGTAGGTGTTTCCAGTTATTACGGCACACTGACTAGAGGTCTTGACGAGCCCCTCCACATCTACAACACTGTTTTCTACGGCATACCCAAGTTTAAGCTAGACCTAGACTCAACGCTGCTTAACCCGTTAACACTGATTAAGTTGATTAAGGAACTCCCCTCATACGGGTACCTCCCACGAGAGGAAGACAAGCAGTTAGTGAATAAGGTGTCTTCGCTGAGACCGGGAGCTCTTAAAGTGCTCACTCACGGCTTGCGAGGCTTTATACAGCTAGATGGTTACTTGAGGGACTTGAGTGTTGAGGTACTTGAGGCGAGGGATAGGTTGAGAGCAGCTATCAACGAGATTTTCTCAAGGAATTCCGGGAAGATAGTCTTGAGTTCTTTCATAATAAGTGAGGAGGGGAGGGGAAGGGCCACCGTCCTAATACCTGACATCATGACGTATCTTCAAGCGTCAGGACGTTGTAGTAGGCTCTACGGGGGTCACATGACACTCGGTTTATCAGTGATTCTCTACGAGGACGAGGACCTACTCAAGATCTTTCAAAGAAAACTACGTTATGTCTTACCTAGCTACACACCACTTAGGTTGCGTGAGGTTGACTTAGGGGAGGTCATTGAGAAGCAGAAACTCAGTAGGTCCGGCTACGTGAGTGAGTCAGTCCTGGATAAGATTAAGTCCTTACTAATCGTGGTTGAGTCACCTACTAAAGCTAGAACAATCGCTAAGATGTTCGGCATACCTGGTAAGAGGTTTGTCGGGAGTTACGTGGCTTATGAGACCGTGATAGCTTATGACGGGAAAATCTTCTTAGCAACTATAGCGCCGAGTATGGGGCATGTCCTCGACCTAGTTAATGATGACGGGTTGCACGGCGTTTCTTTATCTGGGTCGAGCGTCACGCCAGTGTACGCGACGCTTAAGAGATGCGTTAATTGCGGTCACCAGTTTACTGAGGAGCTCCAAGCATGCCCTAAGTGCGGCTCTATCAGGCTTAGGGACAGTAGGAAGATCTTAGAAGCGCTTAAGAAGATAGCTAGGGAGGTCGACGAGGTATATATAGCTACGGATCCTGACGACGAGGGTGAGAAGATTGCTTATGATCTCTACACGGTGTTAAGCTCCGTGAACTCAAGGATTCGAAGAATAGAATTCCATGAAATTACTAAGCACGCAGTTCTTAAAGCATTGGACAACCCTAGAAACATCGATTTACTTAAGGTCAGTGCTCAGATCGTTAGGAGGGTTGATGACCGATTAGTGGGTTTCGAGATCAGCAAGATGCTTCAGGAAGATCTCGGTAAGAGGTGGTTGGGTGGTGGGAGGGTTCAAACACCTGCGTTGAGATGGGTTATTGAGAGATATAATGAGTACGAGAAGGGTAGGGGATACTTAATCAAGGCGTACCTACCTAACGGCCTCAAAATAGATTACTTCCTAGAAAGCAGAGAGGATGCATTGAAACTCCGCGATGAGGTTGTTGAATCTGGGGTCACCATACGCGTCCTAGAGACTTTCGAGAAGGAGGTGAATCCCCCACCACCCTACACTACGGATACCTTATTAACTGATGTCGTAAGGGAATTGAGGGTATCGCCCACACAAGCCATGAGGATAGCTCAAGATCTTTTCGAGTCTGGTCACATAACTTACCACAGGACTGACAGCACGCACGTCTCTGGTTTAGGGATAGAAATCGCTAGAGAGTACGTGGAGGGGTCTGGACTCACAGAAATTTTTAATCCTAGGACTTGGGGCGGTGAAGGAACACACGAGTGTATAAGGCCCACGAAGCCCGCTGACAGCATAGATGAAGACGAGTTTTTCACGAGTAATCTCACGCACCTTCATAGAAGAGTATATCAAATGATTTTCCGGCGGTTCATAGCCAGCCAACTAAAACCTTCTAGGATGCTGTACGGGAGGGTTGAGGCTTACTTAGGTGGTAAGCGTGTGGAACTCGAGCTGCCTCTTAAGATCCTTAAAGAAGGCTTCACGAAGGTTTACTTCACGCGGACCTACGAAGATTTAGCTGGGGCTGAAGTCGTTAGATGCGTGCCTACCAAGGTGGACGTGATTAAGGCTTCTAAAACCCCCTTACTCACGTCTGCTGAGATCGTGAGAATGATGAGGGAGCACGGGATAGGGAGGCCGAGTACTTACGCTAAAGCGATAGAGAATAATTTGAGGCATGGATACGTAATACTCTCGAAGAAGAGGCAGTACTTAATACCTACTAAGACGGGGATCGAGGTACTCAAGTACATTCAGGAGAGGTGTGGCATCTTAACTAGCGTCGAGTTCACTAGGTATTTAGAGTCGTTGATAGAAGGGGTTAGAGCGGGAAAAGTATCCCTGAGCACAGCCCTAACCTACTTGCTGAGTGAGGTGGTTGTTCTCAGGACTTCCCGAGAGGTCCTTAAGATGCATGCCGAACACGGCGAAATACCTTTGGTTGAAGACCTTGCTCTTCAAGGAGGAAGTCAAGTATTAATTAAGGGTGTCTAACAAACAGCTTAATAACTTCCTACAAGATAATATTACTGAGGTAGTTTGGTATGTCACAAGAAAAAACCACTATTTCGGTTATTAAGGCGGACATAGGTTCTCTTGCGGGTCACCACATAGTACATCCGGAGACCCTGGCTACGGCTACTAAGGTTCTGGCGGAGGCAAAATTTAAGGGTTTGATAATAGATTTCTACGTGACCAACGTAGGAGACGATCTACAGTTGATTATGACTCATAGGAAGGGTGTTGACGCGCCGGAGATACATGAGCTGGCTTGGAACGCGTTCAAGGAAGCTGCCAACGTTGCTAGGGATTTAGGTCTTTACGCTGCTGGGCAGGACCTACTCAGCGAGGCTTTCTCAGGTAATGTTAGGGGTTTAGGTCCTGGGGTCGCTGAGATGGAGTTTGTTGAGAGGCCCTCGGAGCCCGTGGTAGTGTTCATGGCTGATAAGACGGAGCCGGGAGCCTTCAACCTGCCTATGTACAAGATTTTCGCCGACCCGTTCAATACCGCAGGCTTAGTGATCGATCCTAAGATACATGAGGGTTTCAGGTTCGAGGTATTCGACGTCTTCGAGAATAAAGCGGTGGTACTGTCGGCTCCTGAGGAGTCCTACGATATATTAGCTCTCATAGGGACTCCGGGCAGGTTCATAGTGAGGAGGGTTTATAGGAAGCCTGATAACGAGATCGCGGCCGTCGTAAGCGTGGAGAGACTCAGTTTAATGGCTGGTAGGTATGTTGGTAAGGACGACCCGGTAGCTATTGTTAGGGCTCAGTCAGGTTTTCCGGCGGTGGGTGAGATACTCGAACCATTCGCGTTCCCGCACTTAGTTGCTGGGTGGATGAGGGGCTCGCATCACGGGCCTTTAATGCCTGTCGGGCAGAGACACGCTAAGTGCACGAGATTTGACGGCCCGCCCCGAGTTCTCGCGCTAGGCTTCCAGGTGAAGAACGGTAAGCTGGTTGGGCCTGCTGACTTATTCGACGACGTAGCTTTCGACGAGTCACGTAAGATCGCTCAGCAAATAGCTGATTATATGAGGAGGCACGGGCCTTTCATGCCTCACAGGCTAGGTCCTGAGGAGATGGAGTATACCACGCTGCCCTCAGTGCTTGAGAAGCTTAAAGACAGGTTCTTCGTGGAGAAAGTATATGAGGTGAAGAAACCTAAGGTGACTACGTCACTCCTAACCGGGAAGGAAGCAGGAGATTAAGGTAGGTTTCCCTGTAGGCGTGGAAGCTAAAACGTCGCTCAGGGGTGAGGGTAAGTGTATGTTTTGGCTATAAATTTTAAGACGTACAAGACTTCCTACGGGTCTAGAGCTCTAAGCATAGCTAGAGAAGCTGACTCGATAGCCAAGGAGTACAGCAGTCTGGTGAGGGTGATTTTGCTCCCACCGGCTACGGAGATAGTGAGGGTAGCTAACGTGGTATCTTACAGTAGTGTTTTCGCTCAACACGTGGATCCCGTTGACGAGGGTGCGCACACAGGACACATAACGGCTGAGATGGTCAAGGAAGCTGGAGCTGTCGGCGTCATGATAAATCATAGCGAGAGGAGGGTAAGACTTGACGAGATAAGCTTTATTTTAGGTAAGGCACGGAAGCTAGGTCTAGAGACGCTAGTATGTGCTGACACTCCTGAAGTAGCGGCAGCGGTGTCTGTGCTGAATCCCTCGATGCTAGCTATAGAACCGCCTGAACTCATAGGCACTGGAATACCTGTTTCTAAGGCTAAGCCGGAGATAGTGACGGGGACGGTGTCTAAGGTCAGGGAGCTAAACAAAGGGGTCATGATACTTACTGGCGCAGGCATAACGACCGGAGACGACGTCGCGGCAGCCATAAGGCTAGGGACTCAGGGAGTCTTAGTAGCGTCAGCAGTCATGAAAGCACAAGACCCCGCAAAAGTAATTAAGGAAATGGCTAAATCAATCACCGAAACCACGGCATGAGACTTTCTCCAACAACTTTCAGAAATGCGCGGGAACCAATCACAAAACACTAAACGACCAAGTCTTTCAGCCATAAACACTTACGTGAGAGTTTCTCAACTCAAAATACTTCACGAGAGCATTAACCTCATTTTCGCTTAAGAAAGTGCTAAGCACTACTCTAATCACTAAGCCGCCGCCGTAAATCCCGGGACTACCCTCAAAAAAATACACCAAATCACTACCTCTCTTCTGAAGAATATCATTAACATCCCTAATTATCCTCTCAGCAACCCATTGAGTAGGAATCCCGGAAATCCTTATCTCCCTCCTATCCCTAAAAATCTGAACAGACAAACCCATGCTAAACGACCACACCCACATATAT
>DAIRVF010000041.1:0-9303 GCA_036802965.1 Zestosphaera sp. | reverse complement strand
AAGTACTAGCTAGCGTGGCCTTACCCGCAGACTATAAGGTAGCTGCTTGGGGGATAGGGATAGACAGGCTTGCCATGATAGTTCTAGGGTTTGATGACATAAGAAACCTTTACTCGTGTGATTTAGACCTCATAGAATCGACGAGAATACCTGGGGTGATTCTAAAGAATGCCTAAGGTTGAGGTAAAGTTATGGGATGTTGAGAGGGTAGCGGAGACGCCGCTATCCCTAGAAGAGTTGACGAGGATGCTGGAAATCCTGAAGAGTGATTTAGAGGAGGTGAGGGGTGATACGATAGTTTATGAGGCTAGCCACGACAGGCCTGACATGTTCTCCGCTGAGGGTCTCGGCAGAGCGGTAGGTGTTTACAAAGGTTCTAGGAAGCCGATCAAGTACGTGGTTGAGGATTCCTCAACATACTTAGACGTTAGTGAGGCCCCTGAGTACAGGCCGTACGCTTTCTTAGCTATAGTGGAGAACCTAGAACTAGATGAGGAAGCGGTTAGGCAGATATTTCAGTTGCAGGAGAAGCTCCACGTCACGTACTGTGGTGATAGGGAGCTTGTCTCGATAGGTCTCTACGACCTAGATAAGGTGAAGCCGCCCATAAGGTACGTTGAGGTGGAGAACGCTAGTTACAGGCCGTTAGGCTACGAGAACGTCATGAGCTTAGACGAGATATTACGTGTGACTGAGAAGGGGCTTAAGTACGCTCACCTAGTGCGTCACCGCCACTACCCACTCTTAGTAGATTCTGAGGGTCAGGTACTCTCATTCCCTCCAATACTTAACGCGGAAGACAATAAAGTTACTGAGGAGACGCGTAGGGTGGTCATAGACGTGACTGGGACCGAGCCTTATCTCATGATGAAGATACTGAACGTCGTGACCACGTCCGTTAGTGAGAGGTCGAGGAACCCGGTGATTAGGAGGGTCAGCATTAAGGGGACTTCACTCTTCCCATACAGCCCGGTGTTGGAGGAGAGCGTGGTGGAGGTTAGGAGGGAGTACGTGGCCTCACTACTAGGTATTGACCCTATCCGGGTTAAGGGTCCGCGACTACTGGAGTCTATGGGTTACGAGGTTCAGGACCTGGGTGAGGACCGCGTGGTGGTTAAGGTTCCTCCATACAGGGTGGACGTACTCTCATACGTTGACGTTATAGAGGATCTAGCTATATCTTACGGGTATAACGAGCTAGGCGGCGAGATCTCTAACCCACCGCATTTCGGCGGGGTGAACCCGTTGGAGAGGTTTTCAGAATACTTGAGAGAGGTTATGCTGGGTCTGGGCTTGCAGGAAGTGCTGAACTTCATGTTGACGGATCCTGACGTACTCGCCTTAACTAGTGAGGAAGAGTTCGTGAGGGTTAGGAACCCTAAGATGAAGACTTACTCGGCTGTGAGGAATTCCTTACTACCCACCATACTTACCTCCGTTAAGACGAATAGCTCTAAGAGGAGGAGGTTAGAGATATTTGAGGTAGGTGATGTTGTTAAGCTTGACGAGAATAAGCGTCCGAGATATACGAAGAAACTTGCTTACGGGCTTGCCGGCGATGGCTATACCTTGACTGACGGGCTGGTCGTGTTGAGGTCGTTGATGAGGACTATCGGGGTTAGCTATGAGCTGAGGAAGACTTCGAGGAGGTTACTGATTGATGGTAGGGCTGCCGAGATCTTAGTTAACGGTGAGTTGGTGGGGGTTGTTGGGGAGGTAAGTCCTGAGGTATTGGTTAGCTTAGGTGTGTTCATCCCTACCACCGTGGCTGAGGTAGACGTGGTAAAGCTGTTCTCTACCCTCTCTTCGTGAACTCAACGAGTTTCCTAGCTTCCTCGACTATGTTGCTCGCTACCTTAGGCCCGAAGCTCTTGAGGTTAGCTATCTTGGAGGGGTCTGCGGAGGCGAGTTCCTCAACGGTCTTAATCCCGTGATCGTAGAGGACGCGTGCTCTCACCCTCCCAACACCCCTAACACGAACTAAGTCAAGTAATTCTTCCTTAATCCCGTAACTTACTCTAGCACTCAGTACCTCAAGTCTCCTAGAATGCTCTCTTAAGCCAGCTACGTCACATACCTTGGATGCTGCGTAGGTTAGCCATTCACCGGTCTCCACCAAGACCCTCAGGTCTCCGGACCCGATGCCGTGCCTACTCAGTATCTCGTCTTCAGGGACTTCCTCGATCCACTCGTTGAGTATCTTGCCTATCTTGTAGGCGCGTAACCAATCATAGTACCCTATCTCCTCCACGTCCTCAGGGAGTTCGGGGATTAAGCCCATGGTAAGTGAGGAGCGTGCTTCAGTGGAGTATGCTCGGTAATTCGTTATTCTGGCTCTGCCGAAGTCGGGGGTTAGAGCTATTAGTGTTAGGTAGTAGAGGGGTTTGGCAGTTATGATTTTCCTTAGATCGTTGAGTATTATGACTGCTGTGAGCGGGTCTATGTACATCCTCGATACGGTAGCTCCTAGCTTAGTAGCTCTTAGTAAGGAACCGCTCTCCTCAATCATTCCCTCATCGCTCAGCAACCTCAGCCCGTATCTAACCATGTTAATACTGAGTTTCCTACCCCTCATGAAGCACGCTAGGGTTCTCTCGAAAATGTTGATGAGGTCTTCAGGGGTTCTCGCATCTCCTGAAGCTATTAAGGCCAGGGTACTGATCCTTACTGCTCTATCCTGCAGTAGTGCGGACTCGACGGGTTCCGGCCTGCCTAACACGTAGGCCCACCCCTCCTCCTCCGAGGACACGTCAGCAACTATTGCTTCCCCGTAGGGGTCGTACTGGGGTCTGCCGGCTCTCCCAGCCATCTGCTTGAATTCCGCTACCGTGATAGGTCTTAGGAAGCCCTCGAATCTCCTGGTGTAGACCACCACCCTCCTGGCGGGGAGGTTTATGCCGGCCGCTAGGGTGGGTGTGGCCACGACCGCTCTGAGGATCCTGTTCCTAAACCCTTTCTCTATTATCTTCCTGGAGGCTAGGGAGAGCCCTGCGTGGTGGTACGCGAGTCCCCTCGAAACCACCTTAGATAGGGACTCAACCTCTGTTCTAGGTGCTTCGGAAGACTCCAGTTCCCTGACTAAGTCTTTGGTCTCAGGTATCTCTTCTAGGTTTAGTGAAGCTAGCTTCGACGAGAGCTCCTCGGCTTTCTTCCTAGCCTGCACAAAGATTAGTAGCTGGTAATCCTCGTTTACGGCCTTCGCGTAGCAGTGTTGTGGTAGGGTCTGCTTCTTCGGCACTTCCTCTAAGCGCCCGTCGGAGAAGACTATGAGGTTTTTCCTGGATAGGTAGAATCCCTCGATTAGCTTTACTGGGCGCCAATCACTGACGACTAGCTCTGACCCCAGCCACTCACTAAGTATTTGGGGTTCCCCCACCGTCGCTGAGAGCCCAACGATCTGCAGGTTGTCAAGGAGTGATCTGACGGCCAGTAACTCAACTATAGGTCCCCTGTCCTCGTCACCAACCATGTGTAGCTCGTCTATCACTATAGTCTTTACCTCGCTGAGCCAGGAAGGCTTAAGCCTGAAGATAGAGTCCATCCTCTCGTAGGTAGCTACTATCCAGTCATACCTCCTGAGTTCCTCGCCCGGGTTGTCGTAATCACCCGTGGTTATACCTACCTTAACCCCTAAGCTACTCCAGAACCCGAACTCCTCGTGCTTCTCCTCCGCCAGCGCTTTCAGGGGCGATACGTAAACCCCCTTACCCCCGTTAAGCCACGCATTAATTAGAGCTAGCTCCCCGATGAGTGTCTTGCCGCTGGCTGTGGGAGCTACCACTACTAGGGAACGCCCTTCAAGCAAGCCCTTCCTAACAGCCTCTGCTTGAGGGGGTGTGAGCGTGGTTATCCCTCTCTTCTTCAAAGTCTCTATGACGTCGTCGGGTAGCCTCAGTTCCTCAACACGCAATTAACTCAACCTTACTCTAATACTTAAAAGATCTAAATAACTAAATAATGGTGCTGAACGCTAGGAATCCGCGGGGATCACGCGATGGTGTGACGGGTTCTCGGAGATGAGGGGGAAGGCCGTAGTAGTAGGGTATTGGGGGGACGTCAAGTATAGCGTGCACGTATTGCTAGGTGCTGCGGAGGAGCACGGACTACTCAAGGAGGTGGATTTCTATCTGGTCCCGCTAGACGATTTGCTGAGCACTGTCAACGAGCTTAGGGTCAAGTATTCGAGGATCGCTTACATTCAGACACTACTGACTAAGGATCTCTTGACGAAGCGCGAGAAAATCACTGAAATCAATAAAAAACTGCGTGATTTAGGTATCGTAAGTATTGCTGGAGGCCCTCACGCGACCGGGGACCCGTTCGGTACGGTGATCTCGCTAGGTTTCAAGTATGCGTTCTTGGGTGAGGTGGAGGACGTGCTCCCGCAGATAATTGAGTTAGGGTTTAGTGAGAGAGATCCCTCAAGTGTTACCGGGGTTTTCTACTTTGACTCCGGTAGGTTCGTTTTTAGGGGTAGGGGGTTTACTAGCGAGCTAGATAAGTACCCGCCGTTCTCACCGAGACTTGGCTTATTCAACCCTGTGGAGATAACTAGGGGTTGCCTCCACTCATGCAGTTTTTGTCAAGTTAGCTACATACATACTGCTAGGATTAGGCATAGGAGTGTGGAGAACGTGACGTTCTGGTGTAGGTACTTGCTAAGCAGGGGGATTAAGGATCTGAGATTCATAACCCCTGACGCGCTCTCTTACGAGGATCCCGGGACGGGCCGAAACTTCGTCGAGCTCTTGACCGAGTTAAGTATTTTGAGACGCTTGGGTGGGAGGATATACTTCGGCACCTTCCCGTCGGAGATTAGGCCTGAGAGGATTGATCGTGAGGTAGCTAGGTTCTTGAAGACGCACGTCGATAACAAGAGAGTCAATATAGGGGCTCAGTCAGGTTCTGACGAGTTACTGAGGAGGATTAGGAGGGGTCATTCGTCTGAGGATGTCTTGAACGCTCTGGAAGCGCTCGGGGGTGCTGGCTTGACGGCTGAGGTTGACTACATTATTGGGTTGCCTGACGAGACCTTAGAGGATAAGCGGTTAACGATCGAGCATATGAGGAAGGTGATTAGTATGGGTGGGAAGATCCGCATCCACTACTTCATACCTTTGCCGGGGACTCCGTACGCGCTGAGGAACCCTTCGGAGATCCCGCAATGGTTGAGGGTTGAGTTGATGAGGTTGATCGGTAGTGGTAGGGCGCGCGGGAATTGGTTGAGTCAGGAGAGGGCTGTGAGGGAGTTGTTGAGGCTTAGGGATGAGGGGGTAATCCTCCTAACCTCAGATAGAGCTCGTAACGTTCTCTCAGGTGCTTCGAGAAACGCCTGATTCTCGCGCCCCACCTTAGTTTAGCTATCGTTGAGGGGATGGAGTAGGCAGGAACTAACCTCACGGAATTCTTGAGGATTGCTTCAAGCACTCCCTCAACGCTGAGCTCGCTTACCTCGAAGATATTTCTTGATGACCCGACCCCCTCCAGCGTGTGCGCGTCTGAGTTAGAGAGCATTGGTTTACCTAAATCCCTTAGGTAGAGAAACGAGATCAGGTTCGTTAGCGGGTCTGACGAGGAATTGAATACTTCGTAAGCGTCCCATAACGAGACATACCTAGACTTAGCACCTATGCCCAGCCTCAAGACATCGAAGGGGTGTGCAGGTATTAGCAGGCATTGATTCTTCCTAGCCTCCTCCCAAAGCCTTACCGGATTTACTGAGACCCTGATGGGTGTCTGACATAGAACTAACACGTCACCCCAGAAAGTCCTTACCTCAGCTCCCGGTACGACGAGCAACTTCTTAGTGTCCCTGGCTTTACGCATCGCTAGTAAAGACCCTAAGAAAGTGTTGTGATCTGTTATAGAAATTGTGTTGAGGCCTTTCTTAATAGAATACTTAACGATTTCTTCCGGGGTTGCTTCCCCGTCGCTCACGTAGGAGTGGATGTGTAGGTCTCCTTGAATTATCATTTGATGAATACCTACACCAAGCTATCCTGGGTTGCTCTCGGACAGTGTTTTCAGAGTCTTATAGCTCTTATACCAGCTCGTGAGGAAGTAGTAAGCCTTAGCAGCTTCTTCAGGGGACTTAAACGTGGGTATCTTAGCTTCGGACTCTATCTTCTTCAAGTTGCTCACGGTGTATTCCCCGCCTGGAGCTACGAAGATCATCGGCTTCCTATACTCACTCAGCAACCTCTTCATGCTCGCGAGCACGTCCATGGGCTTGAACGCGGGTGACTGCATTATCCCTATAACTATTACTAGGTCGACGTTCTCGTCCCTCATAACCGCTTCTATAGCTACCTCGTACCTCTCGGGTGGTGCGTCGCCGAGTATGTCTACGGGGTTGTTTAGTGAGGCTGCCGGGGGTAGCCTACTCCTCAAATAATTCTTCGTTTCCTCAGATAGTTCAGCGAGTTGAAGACCTAGGAGTTCTACGGCGTCTGTCGTCAGGACTCCTGCGCCGCCGCCGTTCGTCACTATAGCTACTCTATCGCCTTGCGGGGGTGGTAGCCAGCTGAGTGCTTTGGTGGCTAGTATGAACTCGTCTAGCTCGTTAACTACTAGTGCGCCATTCTGTGTTAGCCCGGCTTCGTAGACTTTGTAGGAGCCTGCGAGGGATCCTGTGTGTGATGATACTGCTCTAATACCTCTCTCGGATTTGCCGGCCTTCAGCACTATGACGGGCTTCCCGGCCAGCGTGGCTTTCCTCACCGCTTTAAGTAAGCTTCTGCCGTCCTCAACTCCCTCAATATACATCATTATGACCTTGGTTTCAGGGTCTTCAACCAGGTATTCTATGAGTTCCCATTCCTTCACGTCGGCGGCGTTCCCGTAGCTCACGAACTTGCTCATCCCTATGTTGTATTCTGCTAGCCAGTCTAGGATTGCCGCGCCTAACGCGCCTGACTGTGAGAGGAAGGCTACGTTTCCTGGCGGTGGTGTTTTCTGCCTGTCCGGCGGGTTGAATATCGTGTTGAGTCTTGAGTGGGCGTCGTAGACCCCCAGGCAGTTAGGTCCTATTACCCTAACCCCGTACTTCCTAGCTACCTCAACCAACGCCTTCTCTAGTTTCTCGCCTTCAGGACCTACCTCCTTGAAGCCGGCGCTTATCACTATAGCTGCTTTAGTCCCTCTACCCCCGCACTCCTCGATTACTTGAGGTACTGCCTTAGCTGGCACGGCGATTACGGCCAGGTCCGGCGCTTCCGGGAGTTCCCTGCATGATTTGTAGGTTCTTAAACCGAAGATTTCCTCGTACTTCGGGTTGACCGGGTATATCACGCCCTTGAACTCCCTCACTAGGTTCACCATTATTGCCTTGCCTACGGTGCCTTCGGTTACTGAAGCCCCTACCACCGCTACCGCTCCGGGCTTGAAGAAATGTGTTAGGTTGGGTTTTCCCGCCTCCCTCAATGATGTGACACCTCACCACATCTTCTTTTGATGAATGCTAAAATATTTTTTATTTTCTCGTGAGATTTACTTTATTGGTTGATGTGTTTTGGTGGATAGGAGGATATACGCACACCCGATACTCGAGTTTAAGCGTGGTAGGGAGATAACCATATTTTTTGAGGGTGTGCCCGTAAGGGCTTTCGAGGGTGAGTCTCTGGCTGCCGCGATCTACGCTGCGGGAGTGGATGTCTTCAGGTTGTCGCCTGTTCTGAGGAGGCCTAGAGCTGTTTTCTGCATGGTCGGTAAGTGTGGTTCATGTATTGTTAGGGTTAACGGATTTCCGACGCGTTCGTGTGTTACGCCTGCTGAGGATGGTGTGAGGGTTGAGAGGATTGAGGGTCTTCCGGAGGTCAGTAGGTGTGAGAGGAGGTTGGTTAGTGAGGAGATAGTTACTGACGTGTTGATTGTTGGTGGGGGGCCTGCCGGGATGGCTTCAGCTGAGGTATTATGTAATACGGACCTCAGCGTGGTGCTCGTGGATGATCAGATAAGGCTTGGGGGTCAGTTAATAAAGCAGACACACATCTTCTTCGGTTCTAAGGAGTTATTCGCTGGTAAGAGAGGTTTTGAGATAGCTGAGGAATACTCTAGTAAGCTGAGTAAGTGTTCTAATCTGAGGATATTGAGTGGTGCTACGGTGGTAGGGGTTTTTAAGGAAGGCGTTCTAGCAGTTAGTGACGAAGCGAAGTACTTGATAAGGCCTAAGTATGTGGTGATCGCGGCCGGCGCGTACGAGAACCACCTAGTGTTCGAGAACAACGACTTACCGGGGGTTATGGGGGCTGGTGGTGCTCAGACCTTAATGAATGTCTGGGGTGTTAAGCCGGGTGACGAGGTCTTAGTAGTGGGTTCAGGTAATGTCGGGTTGATAATATCGTATCAATTACTTCAAGCGGGAGCTGAGGTTAAGGCGGTTGTTGAGGCCTTGCCGAGGATTGGTGGTTGGTTTGTTCATGCGGCTAAGATAAGGAGGTATGGGGTGCCGATATTGACGAGTCATACCATAGTAGGCGTTAAAGGTACTCAGAGGGTTGAGGAGGCTGTCATAGCGCGTGTTGATGAGAACTGGAATGTTGTGGGGGGTACGGAGAGATCCATCAGGGTAGACACGGTGTTGTTAGCTGTTGGGTTAACTCCTAACGTGGAGTTGGTTAGGCAGTTCGGGGCGGCAACGAAATACGTGCCGGATCTCGGGGGTTTGGTTCCCCTGAAAACCCCTTATATGGAGACCTCTGTTGAGAATGTCTTCGTTGCCGGGGACTTGGCCGCGATTGAGGAAGCGACCACGGCTTTCATTGAGGGGTGGATTGCTGGTTACTCCATACTGATTAAAGCTCATGGTGGGAGGGAGGAGTACCTGGCTAGGAGGGCGAGTCTTCTGAGAATGCTTCATGAGTATAGGTCAGCTCCGGTTAGTGAGAAGGTTAGGAGGGGTTGGCAGCTATCTATCCTGCCCTGCGGGGGTGTGACTGCTTGAAGCACTTCAAGGAGTCAGGCGTGGTTGATGTAGACACGCTGGCTGGGATGGGGTACGTGCCGAGTGAGGAGCGGTTACGTAGGGGGCCTGTAGCTATCTACGAGTGTGTTGAGGAGATTCCGTGTAACGTGTGTGTGTTCTCCTGCCCGTTCAACGCCGTTACTAAAAACAAGATAACTGACTTGCCTAGAATAGACTTCAGTAAATGCACTGGTTGCGGGGTGTGTGTTGGGCGGTGTCCTGGGTTAGCGGTGTTCGTCGTGGATGTCTCGAGGGAGGGTAGCGTAGGTTACGTCACGCTACCTCATGAGTTGCTTCCCGCTCCGTCGAGGGGCGATGAGGTCTTGCTCTTAGATCGTGAG
>DAIRVF010000040.1:0-9663 GCA_036802965.1 Zestosphaera sp. | reverse complement strand
GCAAGGTACTTCAGTACTAGACTCTTTACAGGAAAAATCACTTCATGACATAACCTTTAGAGAATTCATAACCTGCGTCAAAAGCACGTAGATTCAACTCAACCCATCTTTGAGGGACTCTACTCCTTATAGCGGTCTTCAGATCCTCTATGGTGAAGGGAATCTCGTTCTCAGCAATGCCTGCGAATACCCCTAGCATCACGACGTTCATTAATCTCGGGGACCCAACCTCTTCCGCAATCTTCGTGAAGTCATGGTGCACTATCCTAGCATTCAGCTTTCTGAAAGACTCTATTATTTCATCTATGGTGGGGTATTCAGCCACACCTACATTAACGTCGATCGAGCTAACCTTCCTAGTATTCAAGATCGCGAGACCCCTCTCCTTCAAGTACTGAACACCTCGTCTTAATCCTTCTAAAGGTTCTAAAGCCAGTAAAGCATCTGCCTCATCTTCAAGCATTAAAGGACCGTAAACTTCCCTGCCTATTCTCACATGAGAGTGTACTGACCCACCTCTCTGAGCGGCACCGAAGGTTTCCCCTAACCTAACCCTTAATCCCTTAGAAAGCGCGGCATCGCCTATGATCCTTGAGAGGAGTAAGTTACCCTGACCCCCAACACCAGCTATCATTATATGATAATACTTCATGGGTCACACCTCCTTAACGCCCACCACCTTCTCAGTTGAAGGCTTTATCGCTTTCACCGGACATATTTGGGCACAGAGGGAGCATGAAACGCAGAGAGTGGGGTCTATGAAGGCTTTCTTAGCGTTCTTATCCCACCCTATAGCCGGACAACCTAACTGAACGCATAGCCTGCAACCCACGCATTTACTGACGTCAACTAAGTAGTGGGTTATTACTTTCCCTTCCCTAGTGAGCCTCCTAACTACTTGTAGGGCACATTCCCGCCTGAAGATAACTAAGGTGGTTTTATTTTCGTTCACGGTCTTGTCAATGGCTTTCAATAATAATTCCTCAGCGTTCTTCAAGTCATACGGATCAACAACCCACACGTCATCCACACCTAAAGCTTTAGCAATCTCCTCGATCTTGTAGACACTGCTCGGCGAGCCCATTGCCGTAATCCCTGTTGTCGGCGCTGGTTGATGCCCCGTCATGGCCGTCCAAGAATTATCTAACACCAAGAAGGTTATGGCGGCCTTATTATAGGTTGCGTTAAGTAGTGCGGGCATGCACGCGTGGAAGAACGTTGAGTCGCCTGCCACAGCTATTATAGGGCCTTCCACGTAACCGGCGTGGTACTGTCCCTGAGCGACGCCTATACCCCCACCCATGATGTAGTTAGTATCAAGTATTTCGTACGGGTTATCGAAGCTCACTCTCTTAGTGACTTTCTCTTTTGAAGGCTCTATTTCCTTAGCGAAGAGTCCGTAACCGCCCATCTCGTAACAACCTATATCGCCGTTAACTATCCAAGCACCCTTAAACCTATCCCTATACTTGTTGACTGTCTTGTGTAGAGCGAACCTAAGCACCCAGTAAGTACCTAGATGGGGGCAACCAGCACACATCATCGAGGATCTCGGGGCTATGATCTTCCTTATCTCAGCTTTAATCCTTTCCCTCTCATCACTAAGTTCATAATATTTAGAACCCACTAAATTAGAGACGGCTCTCAAAACCTGTGCAAGCCCTAACTCGCCGAAACTCCTTATAGTGCCTGAACCCCTACCTAACACCTTAATCTCAGGACAACAATCCTTGCTTAAAGCCTTGATCTGTTCCTCAACGAGAGGGTCTCCTTCCTCAACAATTAAGACCTCCCTTAAGTTACTTAAGAACTTAGATAGTTTCTTGGTCGGGAGCGGGTAAGGAGTCCCTACCTTAAAGATCCAGGGCTTGACACCGCTGTCCAGCCTTGCTAGAGCGTCCTTAACGTAGGAGTACCCTATACCTGAAGCCACCACACCTACGTCTACGTTACCTTCCTCAACCCAGTTGAAAGGCACCTCCTCGACGAATTCTTTAATACTATCTAGTCTTTCCAGCTGCCACGCGTGCTTAGCTGAAGGACCTACCTCACCCCTATACTTGTAGGGTCCGTAAACGTTGTACCTGAAAGGCAACCCGTAATGTCTGTTAAAGAAGACCTTATTCCTCTCCCTCCTAATCTCGCCGAACGTCACGTCACCCGTTGAGTGACTGATCCTAGTCACTGACCTTACGAAAACAGGTAACTCAAACTTTTCCGAGTAATCAAAACCTAGCCTCACCATCTCCTTAGATTCTTGCTGGTCGGTAGGCTCTAATATCAACACACCAACGCTCCTAGCTAAGGGTCTCGTGTCCTGCTCCGTAGAACTGTAGAAAGCTCCTGGATCATCAGCAGCGTACACGACAAGACCTCCGGGAAGCCCTCCATAAACCACTGTAGCAAACATGTCCATGTACCAGTTAACCCCAGCGTTCTTAGCGGTCACTAGAGCGCGAGCACCAACACTGGCAGCACCGACAGCAACATCGAAAGCCACCTTCTCGTTAACAGACCACTCCACGTGAATGCCGTGATCCCTGGCTATCTCAGCCAGGGTTTCAATGACTTCCGATGAAGGCGTGCCAGGATAGCCTGTAGCTACTTGAACCCCTCCCTCCAAAGCACCTCTAGCTACTGCCTCGTTTCCTTGAAGCAAGAACCTACTTCCCGGCTTATCTAAACCAACAATATGCACTACCACAACACCACAAGTAAGTAACGTATTACCCACGTTTTAAGCATGGATTAATTCATTCTAGTGAACTGTTATTAAGGTGTGCAGGTAACGAGGAGGTAAAGCTTTAATGAAGCCTTATGAAGCCTGATGCATTTTTAAAAACTTGGTGTAGTCTACTAAGGCTTTCACGACTTTAACCGCCCGCTCAGGGGTCTTGAACGTCGGGATCCGGGACTCATGCATTTTCCTCCTCTCCACGACCTCCACAGAACCCCCACCTATGTATACAGGAACTATGGTTTTCCCTGAGTTAAACCATTTCTTAATGACTTCACTAGCGCCTAGTATTGGGTCCCCGAATATGGCTAGGATTACATCTATGTTAGGATCCTTAACCAAGATCTCCAATACTTTATCGTATCTCTCCGCGTCAGCGTCCCCCGTAAGATCCAGCGGGTTACCTACTATGCAGTGGGTCGGTAACTCACTACGTAAGCTCTCTCTAGAAGAATCTTCTAGGCTAGCTAGCCTCAGACCTAGCATCTCAGCGTAGTCCACGGAAACTATCCCTGAACCACCTGAGGAAGTGACTATCTGGATTCTCTCACCGTCTGTCCTGGGTAGTAAGGCCAGACCCTTAGCTATATCGTATAGTTCCTCTATGGTGTCGGCAACTGCTATGCCTGCTTTCCTGAAAGCTGAGTAGTAGATAGCGTAAGAACCTGCTAGCGAGCCTGTGTGTGAAGCTACCGCTCTCACGCCTGAGGGGGTTCTGCCAGATTTGAGGACTACCACAGGCTTCTTAAGACTAGTCTCCGTAGCTACCCTCAAAAACCTCCTACCGTCCCTAACACTCTCTATGTACATGGCGATAGCTCTTGTGTCGACATCATCCCTCAAATACTCCAGTAAATCAGTCTCGTCTACGTCTATCTTATTCCCTAAAGCCGCCATCTTACTCACCCCAATACCCTCCTCCTCAGCCCATAACTCGAAGGCAGCCGCTATGGTACCACTCTGGGAAACTATGGCTAGAGGCCCCTTACTCTTTATTAACGGCCACGAAGCACATAACCCGACGTGCGGGTTATTCACTCCTTGACAGTTAGGCCCTAAAACCCTCACACCATTGCTACTAGCTTTATTCTTGAGTTCTTCCTCCAGCCTGCGACCCTCCTGAGTCCCGGTTTCCCTGAAACCACCGGAGATTATCACGGCTGCTTTAACTTTCTTGACACCTAATTCGTCGATCACGCCGGGCACTAATCTGGCGGGGACTACCACGACAGCCAAGTCTATATTTTCGGGGACTTCCAGAACAGACTTATAGCATTTCAGGCCCAGGATCTCGTTGGCTGAGGGGTTGATGGGGTATATCCTCCCCTTATACCCTCCCTCAACAATGTTCTTAAGTATCACATGACCTGTCTTCGAGGGGTCTCTGGAAGCTCCTATGACTGCCACGGACTCAGGCTCGAAAAACAGTCTTATGACTGAGCTCATGCCTAACCTCTCATAAATTTAAGTTTTAGCACTCTTAATAGATTCCTCTAATATCTCAACAGCTACGTCAACATGTTCTTCCCTGATGACGAGGGGTGGCTGTAATCTTAGGGAGGAGATGCCAGCGCCTAACAATATTAAGCCCCTCTTAAAAGCTTCTTCTATAACCCTCTCCCTGAACTTCTTGTTAGGTTCTTTCGTGTCCTTACTCTTAACGAACTCAACACCGACCATCAACCCCTTACCCCTCACATCCCCTATCTCCTCATACCTGTCCTTGAGCTCGTTCAGCCTCTTCATTAAGTACTCGCCCTGCTTAGCGGCGTTCTCAGGAAGCTTCTCTTCTAAGATTACGTCCAGGACGGCTATAGCCGCGGCGACCACTATAGGGTTACCGCCTAAAGTGTTCTCGTGTGCGTCCGGCTCCCACTCAAGTAACTCAGCTCTAGTGACGCAGGGGCCGAAAGGCAACCCGTTCGCGGCAGCCTTAGACATCGTCATCACGTCAGGTATTACGCCCTCGTAGTGTTGCACCGCCCATAACTTACCTGTTCTACCGAAACCTGTCTGAACCTCATCTATTATCAAGTAGAATCCGTACTTTCTGCTCATCCTATATAGTTCCCTTAAGAATTTCTCGGGTGCTGGCACAACACCTCCGGCACCGAGTATTGGTTCGATTATCGCCCCGGCGATCTCCTCCGGGGGGACCACGTGCTGGAATAAGAAGTCCTCCATGTAGGATAAGACCGCGTCAACACACTCATCACCCTCAAGCCCTTTGAAGGGGCATCTATAAGTGTTAGGGAACGGGACGTGCACGGCTCCGGGCATGAATGGGAAGAACCTCCTCCTAGCACTAAGCTTGGTTGTAGTGAATGATAGGGAACCCATGGTTCTTCCGTGGAAGCCCGGCACGAAACCCAGTATGTACGGCTTACCGGGAGAGTGCCATTTAACAGCCTTCAAAGCGCATTCCACGGACTCGGTTCCTGAATTACCGAAGAAGATCCTCTTCTTAAAGTCTCCGGGTACTAGCGGGAGCAGCTTCTCAGCGTAAACTATCTGGAGATGGCTGTAGAAATCACAGGAGTTTGTGTGGTCAAGTAAGTCGACAACCTCTTTAATAGCCTTAACGACTCTTGGATGCCTATGACCGACGTTCGTCACGGCTATCCCAGAACCGAAATCCAGGAATACGTTGCCGTCAACATCCTTAACCCAGACGTAACTAGTTTCTGCAGGGACTAGGGGAGCTGTCCTAGTCAAGGAAGTTGAGAGCAATGCTTCATCACGTTTAATCCACTCGAGAGCTTTGGGACCGGGAGGTGGAACAACTATCAAAGGCCTCTTATAATCCCACAAAATTTAATCACCGAATCTTCTTACCGTGAAAGGATTAAAACACAGAATTTACGTAAACAGAATAAAAAATTCACCACCCGTTCATACGTTAACGAGGCATCACCACAAACACTTAATTATCTTTAGTGAAACGAAATACGAATACGCAGAAACCCGCGCGTGGTTCCCCCGTGAAGGGAGTGATGCTCAGTCACTTAAACCTGACAAGCTTTCTCCTATCAAACTTAGGATGCCTTACGTAATCGAGCGCGCTCCCCTTAGCTTCCGTAATACGCATATGATTAATTAACTCCTTGAAAAGACCGCCGGCTACGCCGTCCCCGACTAACGCGTAACCCTGCGCGGTCTCCTTAGTTATTTTAGCTCCTGGTAGACCCCCTACGGGCACAGCCCTCACAGAACTCAAAACTGCAGACTCTTTAATACTGCTTATCAGTAAGTCCCTGATAAAACCGATTCTAGAGAGTCTTCCAGAGTAAAGCACTTCCTTAGGCACCCCCACGCTGTACGTTAGAGCGTGAACAGCTTTCATGACCCCGTCAACCATAACGTTTAGTAAGTCAAGACATTCAGGTCTGTTAACAGAACACTCTACCAGCTCCTCAGGAGTTCTACAGCCGGAAACGTAAGAGAGCCCGCCAGTAAACACGTCGGTTTTTGACCAGTTCTTAACCAACTGAACTAACTCTAGGTCGGCACAACCCATCGATAAGAAACCCGGACCAGGCATCGTAGTCCCGCCGAACGCGTCCTTAACAAGACCCTCACTAACCCCCACAACAGCGTTGTAACCAAAACCTAGCTCTGATAAGATGAAGGAGACCTCACTATAAGGTATTCCAAGTCTTTCAGCTTGCAGGTGCGTTGCGAGTACGGTGACCGCCAACTTATCCGCAGTCCCTAAATCAATCTTATTCAACTTCTTGAATTCCTGTACTGTGGGGAGGTTTATGATGCCGGGGATAAAGACTACTGGGAGTCGACGTTTTTTAAACTCAATCATTGTTTTAGCCATCGCGTAGTAAATATACGAACCTACGTCACCCCCGGCAACACCGCGCTCAATCTCTTCTTTAGTCGTTAAGAGTATGTAGGTATAGTACCAATCCTCGAAAACGTCGTCAGGTATTTCATCGATGTAAGTTACCTCAACTCCATAACCCGAGGGACCTACGATGAGGTCATACGGGGATAATTTCTCAACGGCTTTCGCGAGCAGTTCAGGTTTAAATGCTACCTCACTAGACTCGAGAACTACTTCACCCTTGACCACACCATCCTCTAATAAGCATAGATCCATAGTCTTAGTTCCTGGGTCAATACCTATAACGCGAACCAACCACACCCACCAAAAACACTTTCGCCTCTCAGCAATTAAAAACAATATATTATAGGTAACCATACTTACGGTAGGGTTTAAGAGAGTGTTGTCGGGTGTGGGGAATTCGTGGAAATTGCTGCTCGGCGTGATACACCTTCCTAGATTGCCTAGCACCCACTATGTTGGTGGGGCAGGGGTAGAGGAAATTGTTGAGAGAGCTGTTAAGGAATCTAAGATACTTGAGGAGTTAGGGTATGGCGGGATCATCGTAGAAAACTTCGGCGACGCTCCTTTCCTGAAGAGGGTTAAGGACCCCCTGACGTTGGCGGCGTTTACGGTCGTAGCTAGGGAAGTCGTTAAGTCTGTGAGGATTGATGTAGGGATTAACCTCTTGAGAAATTCAGGTCTTGAAGCTTACTCTGTAGCCTTAGCTACGGGAGCTAAGTTTATTAGAGTGAACTCATTGGTTGAGACCTTACTAACGGAGTCGGGGATTGTGGAACCTGAAGCACCGAGGCTTAGAAACGTCAGGTTTAACCATCCGGGGGTAAAGATATTAGCTGATATAGTTTGTAAGCACGGGAGTAGCCTGAGTTACCTAGCTTACAAGGAACAAAGCCTTGCTAAGGGTGGCACAGAGCCTCTGGAAGAGCTGGTCGCTGATGCGGTGGAGAGGGGGAGAGCTGACGCGTTAATAGTGACAGGGCCTAGAACTGGGGAAGAACCTGACGTAGAGTTCTTAAGTAAGGTAAAGAGTATTTCACCCGTTCCTGTCTTAGTAGGTAGTGGCGCGACGCCGGAGAATCTCGAGGTATTGTTGAGGAGAGCTGACGGCGTGATAGTGGGCTCATACATTAAAATGAACGGTAAGGCAGGCAATCCCGTGGATTTCGAGAGGGCTAGGCGATTCGTAAGTAAGTTTAATGAGGTACTACAGAAGTTGAGGTAGCTGGAGACTAATTCCTAGCTTAGTCTTAGCTTCCCTTCCTTAACTAACCTCGACAAAGCCTCCTCAAAACTCTCCCCGATCTTCAAAACGTACTTAAGGTACGTCCCAGTCCTGCCAACCTCGTCCCGCCGGCTGAGGAGCCTAACCCTCTCATTAACTACGTTGATTGAGACTCCCAGAACTGAAGCTACGTAACCCTCGTAGTTAATGACCGGTGCCTCAAGATGTCCTCTCTCAGTCGGGATAATTAGTACTAGGTTTTTATTCACGCCCGGCTTCCTAACGCTTCTCTTCAGTTCTTCAAGAGTTACGAGCCCTCCGAACTTATAGAATTCCCATTCCGTCGGGTTGGTCTCCTTAAGAGGAAATGACACTACCTCCCTACCCTCCGGATCTAACTCTATATACGCTTTAGGGGTTGACGCGGGAGTTGCCTTAACTATGTACTGCTTGTGTATGATGTAGTTAAGTCTCTCTAAGCAGAACGCGATCCTGTAGGGCTGTGTTAAGTACGTTACGACCACGTCTATGTCGCTGGTCAGTGTCACGTCCCCTCTCGCTAGGGAGCCATGTACGGCGGCGTTCACGCCGCAACTACTTAAGTCCTCAACTATTCGTGTAGCCCTCGACCTTAGCTTAGCTAGTAAATCCCACCTCCCCTCATCATAAACGACTTCCCTAAACTCAGGGATTCTCTGGATCTTGTGACGCGGCACGGGACTCACGAGCCATCACCCCTTAGTGAGGAGAGCGTAAAAGAAGCCTGTCGTGTTATGTTTGTGGGGCCAGGCCCTCATAGTGCCTGGTAGGAAGCCCTCCTCGTAAGGTCCTTTAATAGGTACTATCTTAGCTTTCTTCTTCTTGATGACACGCTGTATCACGTCCTCACCCTGTTCTTTAAGGAGTGAGCATGTCGAGTATAACAGGTATCCGCCAGGCTTAAGCATCTTCAGTCCCGCTAGCAACAGCTCGTACTGAAGTTGAGCCAGCTTAGGAACCTCTTCTTCTAGGAGTCTCCACCTTAGGTCAGGGTTCTTCATTAAGGTTCCGTCTGAACTGCACGGAGGGTCCACAAGGACTCTGTCAGCCACGTTCTCACCAACTATTTTAGGTGCTTCCCTCCCGTCCTTCTCGTAAATCTTGACTATGGTGATTCCCGTCCTCTCAAGTAATCTCCACATCCTACTAATACGCTTAGTATCCACGTCGAAAGCGTAGATAATTCCTTCATTCCTCATTAACTCACCGATGAGTTCTGTCTTACCTCCGGGAGCCGCAGCTAAATCAACCACTACCTGACCCGGTTTAGGGTCAAGCAGTATAGCGGCTAACGCGGCTGACTCATCTTGAATAACTATCTTGCCCTCTCTTAAGAGTCTAGACCTATCGAAGTTGTAAGGTCCTTTAAACCTTATCACGGTAGGAACTACCTGAGATACTTCAAGATCCTTAACTTTGCTTTCCTTAAGTTCTTTAAGGACCTCCTCAACAGTGGCTTTCAGAGTATTTACCCTCACAGATATTTTAGGAGTCTTCAAGAAGCTTTTGAAGAGCTCTGCAGCTTCGTCCTCACCGATTAACTCACTTATTTTCTTGATATACCATGCTGGTAGCAAGTACTTCAAGGTAAGTTCTTCCTCAGGCGTCTTAGGTCTGTACTCGTAACTCATTAACTTATCTATTAAGTCCCAGAACCACATACCGACGAAGGGGTGAGCTGCTTCCGAAAGATATTGGGAGACCTTATTCTTGATCTTATCGAGATCCCTGAACCTAACCCTATCTCTACTGAAGACCATCAAGCCAATAAAGACCCTGAGAGCTGCTCTGAGATTCCCTTCCAGG
>DAIRVF010000039.1:0-9740 GCA_036802965.1 Zestosphaera sp. | reverse complement strand
TTCTACAGGGTCTGGGGCGGCGGATATAACGTAATGTCTTCCTCTACATTAGTAGATCATTACATGAGGTTAAGGGACTTCAACAAAGCAATACAGCAACAGAAAGTTCTTAAGATAGGGCGTGAGTCTGTAGAGACTTTATTATCTCTTTAGTGGGGGTTGAATGTCTTGAGTAAGCCATCATACTACGTTCACCCGACAGCCGTGATAGAAGAAGACGTAGAGATCGGTGAGGGAACCAGAATTTGGCATTTCGTGCACGTGAGGAAGGGCGCGAGGATAGGTAAGAACTGTAATATAGGTAAAGACGTCTACATAGACGCTGGAGTAAGAATAGGTAATAACGTCAAGATCCAGAATTTCGTTTCTGTTTACAGGGGTGTTACTTTAGAGGACGATGTCTTCGTAGGACCTCACGCGACATTCACTAACGACATCTACCCAAGATCTTTTAATATTAACTGGGAGATAGTGCCTACGTTGGTTAAGAGGGGTGCGTCCATAGGAGCTAACGCGACCATAGTTTGCGGGGTGACTATAGGGGAGTACGCTATGGTCGGTGCGGGAGCCGTGGTCACCAAGGATGTTCCGCCTCACGGACTCGTCGTAGGCAATCCTGCTAGACTGGTTGGCTTTGTGTGTTACTGCGGTAAGCCGCTTAAAGAAAGCGAGAAGATAAGGGAAGACGAGAGGGCAGTAACTTATAAGTGCGAGAAATGCGGTAGGATGGTTGAGATCCCCGCAGAATTACACAAGCAAATCACGAAAACGTAACAGCAGTTCTTCACGGTATGAGTGCTGGCATTCCTAGCTTCTCTATTTTAGTGTATTTGTTATTGTTGATTACTACATTGACTGAGTCGTATATCAATATGTTAGGATTCTTAGAGAATCTCATAATATCTTCCGTCGTTAACTTACTGTATGCTGTATGCTTGGTTAAGACCACGACGGCGTCCCTACCTTCCAGAGCTACTCGTAAGTCTTGAGTTAGCGGAACACCTAGCTGTTCGAGGATCTCGTCCCCCGTCACTAGGGGGTCATGCGCTATGATATCCTTACATCCCCGAGCTTTTAATAAGGCTATGAAGTCATGAGATGGTGAGAGTCTGGTATCGTCTGTATCCCCCCTGAAAGCAACTCCTAAAACCCCTATCCTCGAGTCACTGATTCGTAGGCCGTGCGATCTCATGAATTTCTCAAACCTCTTAAATGTTTCGTAAGGCATGAACTCGTTGATATTCCTGGCTAGAAGGAGGAGTCGTGGTATGAAACCCTTCCTCGTAGATACGTTAACTACGAAATACGGGTAAACAGGTATGCAGGGTCCTCCGACCCCGGGACCCGGTAGGTGTAGGTGGCAGTAGGGTTGTGAGTTAGCTGCCTCCCTAACCTCGTAGTAGTTTACCCCGATGATTTCCGACAGCATTGCTAGCTCGTTAGATAATGCGATGTTCACGTCTCTATACGCCCCCTCAGCTAACTTAGAGAACTCGGCCGCCCTTATCGAACTCAACTTAATAACACCCTTGCTCGAGATTCTTGAGTAAAACTTGGCCGCTAGTTCGGCTGATTCTTGATTTATCCCTGAAACTATTTTAGGGTAATTAACTTCTATGTCTTCTAATGAGTGACCCACGTATATTCTCTCAGGGCTGTACGCTAAGTAAAAGTCTTCACCAGCTAGTAGCCCGCTAACTCTCTCAAGCACGGGCTTTAAGACTTCCTCGGTAGTGCCTGGGGGGACGCTGGACTCAAGAATAACTAAATCATTCTCTCTCAATCCCTTCCCAATAGATTCACCGACCTCTATTAATGAGGTGTAGTCAACCTCTTTAGTCAGCCAATCTAGGTGTATTGGTACGGTAATCACCTTAACGCAGGCTTTATCGGAGAATTCGAGACCTTCCGTGGTAACTCTTAGCATTCCTTCCTCCAGACCCCTATACACGGCTTCCTCCACGTTCTTCTCCACGAACTTAAAAGAACGTGACGTGAGTGCGTTAACCTTATGTGAGTTCTTATCAACACCGTAAACTCTTAAGCCTTTCCTTAAGTAAGCGGCTGTCAGAGCAAGCCCTACGTATCCTAAGCCGTATACCAGAACCCCGCACTCACCTTTAAATACCTTGATGACAGGATCGGGAACGCTCATTACGTGACCCGATACTAAAGTCATTACAAACATATAAATCCGCATCATCCAATTCATAATATGAGTGGGTGAGGCAGTCGTGAGTCACGCGAGGCCTACGAGTAACTACGTAGGTAAGTATGTTAGGCTAGGTAGGATAATGCCTGACGGGAGAAGCGTTATCTTCGCTTTCGATCACGGGGTGGAGCACGGCCCTAAAGACTTTACTGAGGAATCTATAGATCCCAGGAGTATCCTGAGTAAGGTCGTTAAGAGCGGGGTTGACGCAATACTAGTACTACACGGAATAGCTAGGGCAACATACGATATATGGGGTAATAAGACGGCGCTAATATTGAAGGTTACTGGCAAGACTATGTTGAGACCTGAAGAGGGGAGGTACCTTCAGAGCGTTTTCGGTAGTGTGGAGGACGCTGTAGCTATGGGTGCTGAAGCCGTTGCGGCCACCGTTTACTGGGGCAGTCAATACGAGGACATTATGCTGAGGAATTGGTTTGCTGTGAGGGAGGCCGCTGAAAAATACGGCATGCCGTGCCTGCAGTTAGCCTACCCCAGAAACCCGCAAATGAAGAACATATACGACGTCGAGATAGTCAGGTACGGGGCTAGAGCAGCGAGCGAGAGCGGCGCTGACATGATAAAGACGTACTATACTGGTAGCAGGGAAACCTTTGCCGAGGTAGTTAAGGCTGCTGCCGGGGTGCCGGTCTTAATGAGCGGCGGTCCTAAAACCCAGGATATTAAGGAGTTCTTGATTCAAGTTAGGAACGTGATGGACGCTGGAGCTAGTGGTGTGGTTGTAGGTAGGAACGTCTTCCAGCATAAGAACCCGGAGGGAGTAATCAGAGCTATCAAGGAGATAGTTCACGAAGGTAAGAGCCCTGATGAAGTTCTACAATACGTGAAGTAATTACGGGCTGGGACGTATGCTCGACCTACTGTGCGTCGGTCACGCCTTAGTTGATATAAGGTTCTTAGTTAATAAGTTCCCGCTACCGGATGAGGAAGCACGAATATTTGACGAGAAGAGAGGTGTTGGGGGTTCAGCTGCTAACGTAGCTATAGGGGCAAGGAGATTAGGGCTTCGGACAGGTCTAATAGCTAAAGTAGGTCTTGATTCTTTCGGGAGAATGATAGTCGACGAGCTAATGAGTGAGGGAGTAGATATCTCCGGATTAAGAATATCTACCACACTCCCCACCGGCTTCTCTATAGTGGTTAGGGACTCTGAGGGCAGGATACTCATATACGGTTTTAAAGGGGCTTCGGAAGACTTAACCATCAAAGACGTTGATAAGGAGCTCCTGCAGAACACACGCTATTTACACATAGCTAGCTTAAGACCTGACACAACGCTGGAGATCCTTAAGATGCTAGGAGATGAGAGCAAACCTATAGTGTCTTGGGATCCGGGCAGGGTATTAGCTTTAAGCGGGTTGAGCAAGCTAAGACCGATAATCTCTTTAGTGGATATAGTCTCAGTCAATAGGAGAGAAATAACTTACATCACCGGGGAGGAAAACTACGTTAGAGCTGCCGAAGAATTGAGGCGCTTAGGCCCTAAAATAATTATAGTTAAGAGAGGTGGTGAGGGAGTTTACGTTTTAAGCGATTCCGTAGCCGTGGACATACCAGCCTTCCCACCCGAGAAAATAGTTGATACTACTGGAGCCGGTGACGCTTTCATAGCTGGTTTCTACTCAGCACTGAAACGCGGTTACGAACTAGAAGATGCTGTTAAGTACGCGGCCTTAGTGGCCTCAATAAAAGTGAGTAGGCTGGGTTCGCACGAGGTACCCAGGCATGAGGAGGTAGTGAAAATAGCTGAAGACTTCTATAAGCTCTCATTTAGGAATTAAAGGGTTGACCTAGTTAACGTTATTTCTTAGCGAAGATATAAGGCGGTATGAAATCCCCGTATCTTCTCCTAGCGTTCTCGAGTCTTTCTTTCTGAGCTCTCAGAACATCGAATAAGATCTTCGGGGTGTCAGGTATTTCCGAGTATATAACCCATATCCTCTCAATTTTCGAGAGTTGCTGGGGGACTCTTAAGGTGAATTGTTTCTCATACAGGTTTTCTGGATATTCTTTACTTAAGTGCTTCTCAAATAGCTTTCTTAGATCCTCATACAGCGGTATGAGCCCGGTAGGGGTCTCTATCGCGTCCACGTCGTTGTGGACTCTCAGCTCCATCCACTTTAACCAGACCTTCTTATCCACCTTCTCAGCGAGGTAATTTCCTTTCTCATCCCTCAAGAAGTAGTTAACCCCATAAACCTTTGGTTTAACCTTAAGTTTCTCAGCAAACCTGAGGTGAAGCTCCGTAAACTTGCCTACGGAGATGGATAGGAAGTCTAGGATCGCGTAAGGGTTAAACTCTCTCTCACCAGCCTTACCTAAGACTGCTGTAGTCCTCTCCGACTCTAGGGCAGCGCCCTTGGTCACTATTCCGTGTACCCAATCAAAAGACTCCTCAACAGGAGGTAACGTGTCAGAATCTCTACCACCAAATATCATGCCGCCTACAGGAACTCCCATAGGATCATCAATCTTAGGATCAAGAGATTTCAGGTACCTTATTGAGGTAGTAAATCTGGAGTTCGGGTGTGAGGGCACGTTGTCTTTGCCCGGCCACCACACACCAGCGTAGTTAATTCCTTTACGTGGTTCACCGACCTTACCAGTCCACCAAACCTCACCCTCATCTGTTAACAAGACATTAGAGAAGATTACCTCGTTCTCCGGCGAGTTCAGTATCTCGTAGATTTCGGGGTCGTCTTTCGGGTTTATACCGTCAACTATCCCGAACATGCCTACCTCAGGATTCGCTGCTCTCGCTATCCCGTCAAATTCCTTAATGATAGCTAAGTCATCGCCGACCACAGTATCCGACATTAAAGCTGTTGAGGTTTTGCCACACCCAGCTGGGAAAGCACCGGTAAAGTAAGTTATTCTGTCGCCAGGGCCTTTAACGCCTGTTATGAACATGTGCTCGCATAACCACCCTTCTTTAAGACCTCTATTAACGCAGAGTCTGAGCGCCAACTTCTTCAAGCCTACTGTGTTACCTGCGTACTGTGTGTTGGTAGAGTATACCGTGTCGTCTTCTAAGTCGATATATATCCTTCTCTTATCTATGTTTTTGCTCCAGCCGTTCTCGTCGCGTTCCCCGGCCGAGTGGAGGAACCTCATGTAATTCAGGTTAGGTCCTTGATTAACGAACTCATCATAGCATACCCTGTAAAGGATGTTCTCGCTATGAGTTACGTACGCTGAATCCGTTACCTGAACCGCGTACATGGTGAATGGAGAGTTCCTGGGACCGAAGCAGTAAAACGATACGTACATTTCCTTACCGCTCATTATACCCTCAAGAATTTTCTTGATCTCGTTAAGGCCTGAGACCCTCTTGTAAGTGTTTATTAGGGGTATCTTCTCCCCACTACTCAGTAATATCCTTGTGTTATCCCTGTCCCTAGCTAGGTCTTTAGGGCCGTCGAAGTGTACCGTGTGTTTAGGGTACTTAGTAGGTAGTTCCTCTTTGTTAAGGAGTGCTTTACGTCTAACGTACTCGAAATCTTCCTCACTCCCGATATTCACGTAAACGGATGAAGGCTTAGCTACACTTATTATGTCAGCTATCCACCTATGAAGTTCTGGGTCAGGGATTCTTAAGAGTCTTTTAAGCATCTCCTCACTCATGTGAGAACGTAAGAGTTTAAGATAATCGTAGTCTCCTGCAAATAATCTCTCCCGGCTCACATTACTCACCACGATTGTAATGACTTCAAGATTAAAAATGTTTTTACTTTACGGCCCTTATTTAAAACACCTCTATCAAGGACTTATATCGAATGGTATTTCAAGAAGCTTTTTAGAAGCTCTAAACCTCGGTTTCTCGATCGATATCTTGCCGATGAACCCTATCGTGGGTGGGTGTTCCTTATTACATGCGTTTATGTTCCAGATACTCCCGTCTGTGTCATATATTATGACTAGGGTTAATTCCTTAATCTCAGAAGGTACCGGGAACAAATCATATATTATGTTACCGTAGGTTTCCTCAGCCTCCGACCTAGGTATTGTCTTGACCTCAACACGTAGGTTTTCTAAGATCTTCCTATTCGCTAGTGCTTCAATCTTCTTAACTTGCTCATCACTGGGTTTCGCAGAGCAAGTCACGGTCAGTCTCCCGTGCTTGCCTGAAACATACGTTGACGCAGTCCATAAAGAACCCTCACCTAAAACCCTGACCACAGCACCCTTAAGAACGTGAAGTGCTGTGTGGGTTCTCACCTCGTCCGGGAACGTCTGAGATCCCGAAACCATTGAAGTCACCGCTACTTTTGAGTGAAAGAGGATAAAATCTATGGAGGGCTTTTAGTCAACGTTAATTTATGACTGGCGAGTTAGTTTCATCTGGTATTCTATGAAACTCATTAAGAAAACTACCGCTACTACTAAGACAGATATTAAAGTGAAGACCTGAATCAGGTTGTATTCGTAGAGTGCTTTAACCATCTCCTCCGGTGGGTATAACGTGATTACCTCTATTAGGTTTAGGACGTACCTAGCTAGCAAGACGGTGACCAATATCGCCACAACATCTCTCCAAACCCTAATACTCCTCCTGAGGACCCTGCTAATTAACCTGCCCGTAAACAGTATCGAGACTGAGAGCGCGATGAAAGGAATTACTACTTCAGCATAGGTTCTCACAGATAGCGGGTCGTAGGAGAAATTTCGTGAAGCTGCTAAAACAACGGTAAGGACAGTGCCCACCGCCAACGAGAAAATAGCTAAGATCCCTGAAACTCTGTATATTGATGACTGCCTCCACTTCTTAGCCACCACCTCATGAATTTGGAATCCCCTAATCAAGAGTAGTACGCCTAGAAGACCCACTATCACTTCCCACACGTACATCGAGAGAGGAGTTAAGGACAGTAGCGCGAAAACCAATAAGAGGATGCCTGGTATCCCTAGGATGACCTTAGAGAAACGAGGTTCCTCAATAGCCTTCCTCAAGTATCTGCCGATCAAAACATACGTTTCCTCCACACCCCTCAGTTGCTCCACGACCACCCTCTCAAGTGCTACGATATTAGCTATGCCTTGAATAATCGGTATAACCAGCTCGTCTTCCACACTATCCAAAACTAGTATGAAGTCCCTGCTATCTAAAGTATTCACTAAATACTCTGCTTGAGCCCTAATCCTCTTGCCAGCTTCAACGTGACTCTCAGGATGACCAGAAATCACGGCAATCTCGACATCCTCACCTCTATCCTTAAGACTCGAGTAAGTTGAGAGAGCGTGAAACAAAACGTTAAGATCCGAGTCATCAGGTCTTAAAGTACCGAACTTAACGGAAGCATTAACCACGTTCTCGTAACCAATAATCGGGGTCTCAAACCCGCTCAAGGAAATATCGTCATCATAATCGACGGCGACGACCACGATCTTCGTCAACCTACCTCCCATTAAGTATTACTTTACAACAGTAAATAATGTTAGGAACGTCATCAACATTTATATTTTCGTTTACTACACATTAATGTGAGGTTGCCTCATAGCCGGGGTGCCCGAGCGGTTAAGGGGCTGGCCTGGAGAGCCAGTGGGCTTCGCGCCCACGCGGGTTCGAATCCCGCCCCCGGCGCTCTCCCACTAACAACCAAGCAGTGCTTAGGATGACTTAGGATAACCCGGCTTCATTCTCTATTAACTGGATCCACGGTGTTTTTTCCAGAGAGGTGGGTATGTTTCTCTGCTCATGACTACTCTCTGGGTCTTCGCGAACACCCCTCTCCGTGTTTGAAGTACTTCCTCCGTATGCATTTGAGCTATCCCTACAGCAACTAACTCCCCCTTCAACGAGAATATGGCTATGGAATCTCCCTTCCTGATTTTCTCATGAATTACTGAAATACCGGGTACTGTTAAGTCTGCCCCGTGCGTAACCGCACTGACGGCCACGTCGTTTACTATCACCTTAGGTAGGTGTGAAACTATGTATTCCCCCGGCTTAATAGCCTTCCTCAAGAAGCTTGAATCACCCTTATTGCGCCATAAGTAAACGTATTCTGATAATTCTTGCATCTTGATTAAACTAGAGTCCTCTTTGAAGGGCCCTGTTCTAATCCTCCTCAACTCACGCATGTGAGCTCCAACACCCAATATGTCTCCTATATCGTGTATTAGCTTACGTACGTACGTTCCGTGCTCACAGTCTACTCTGAGTAGTACGTACGGGTACTCATATTCTAAGATCTCTATGTCTAGTATTTCCCTCACCCTCAGTGCTCTCTTAACCGAAGACCTTACTGGAGGCTTCTGATATATCTTGCCCTTAAACAATCCCACAACTTCTTTCAATGTGTCGAAAGCGACTTCCTTGTGAAGCTGCATGATCGTAACGTACTCCTTGCTTGACTGCATCAAGAATCCGATTAACTTCACGGCATCCCCTAAAGCGACTGGAAGTACCCCGGTCACTTTCGGATATCCCCGTCCCCAACCTATGATGTTAGGTTGGGGACTCTAGGGTGCCGCCATGCCCTGCCTTACTCACGCCGAGGATTTCCTTAACCCAGGCAACAACCTCGTGACTCGTAGGTCCCGGAGGCTTATCCAGGTTTATTACCCCGAACTTAAGCAGTTCTTCTATAGACCTCTCTTCAGGAAATTTACCGTACTCACCACTAGTAGGGAATTCTCTAATCAGGATATAGGATCTCTCAAGACTTGCAAACTCATCTAGCTTCTTAACGAACTCAACACCCTTAAGCAATTTCTCACCCATTAACTCCTATGCTAAAGAAGGAAATTAATCAAAAATGCTAATAAATCTTAATGAAAATTTACTTAGCTATGGTTGCTTGACTCTTCACGTAAATTAACTCCTTAGGGGTTATCTTTACTCGCTCCCTCATATAATCCTCTAAACCGCTATCTCTTAGAGCTTGCAAGACTTCCTCGTCTGTAGCGTTATTCTTGATGTTTATTTTCTTATCCGTGGGCTCTACGTGATTCACGTTAACCTTCCTGCGCTTAACGCCCGAGAGACTCTTAGGACCCGTAACCAAAACAAAGTTTTCGTCGATTATATCAACTATAACACACTTCCTCCCAGCTTCCCTACCACGTAGCTTCACGCATATCCTGCCAATCTCTATAGCTGGCACGTCAATCACCCTTACCTTAGAGCCTAGTAGAATTACTAGAAACCCTTTTTAAGTATTTGTTATCGGGGATTTGAGGGAATTAAGCAAAGTAGCCATAACTTGCTCGCCACGCGGAGAAAACTTCTTAGTTACTTTCACATTGGTGCGTAGTCTTTAGTTTTAACTCAATCGCTTTCTTAGCTATTTCAAAAACCTCCTCCGCGTTAAAGCTTGAGGTGTTTATCACTAGGTCGAAATCACCTAAGTCTTTGATGTCTATGTCGTAGTATATCTTGAATCTCCTCCCTTCTGATTCTTCCCTCAACCTTAGCTCTCTTAAAGCGTCCTCATAACTCTTATTATCTCTCTCAGCTATTCTCCTAGCCCTCACCTCCTCAGGTGCTGTGAGGTATATTCTGACA